>CALGPD010000211.1 GCA_937960625.1 uncultured Spirochaetia bacterium
AATTAATTCATGCAATTTAGGGGATCCTTAAATCTTTTCACACAGTCTGTCTGCGCCCTCCGCGGTTAAAAAAATCATACTTTTACTTAAAGCCCATGTTCTTGCTTTTCGCACGGTTTATAGTGAGTGAATGTTGAGTGGGGAAAAAAATAAAGCTTAAAAGTTTAAGCCATGCTAGCCAATATAAACGGGTTTCTGCGTTGCTAATAACTCTATTGCTCTGTCTGCTATTTCTTCTGCCTTAACATTGGCCATGCATTTAACAAAAGCGTGTTTGCAGTTACGGCTGAAACACGGTGAACAGTTTTCTTCACTCTGGATTATTTCATAAATTCCCTCATACGGCCCTGTCCTTACCGGATGTGTGGGCCCGAATACCGCTACCAAAGGGGTATTAAGCGCGCTTGCCATATGCATTGGCCCTGAATCTCCCGTAATGAGCAGCTCTCCCTGCTTAATAATACCCGCAAGTTGGTTTAAATTAAGTTTTCCGCATAACAGGGTTTTACCGCGCGTTATGTTTTCATAAACCTGTCTTGCGTGCGTTAATTCGTTTTTCGAGCCTAATACAACGAAATGGCATCTTATTTTACTTCCGATAATGTTTGCCGCCTCAGAAAGCGTTTTAAGGGGTATGTTTTTAGTCTGCCAGCGGGTAAAAGGGTTTATAAGCACTATTTTATCAAAACTTTGTATATGTGTATCTGAAATTCGGCTTAAATCAACGGCCTCCACCGCGTTATCTATGTTTTGAGAATGGTTTTGCGTTTTGTTTAACCCAGCAAGCGCTGTTATTTCATAGTTTTGTTCAACATTATGCTTTGCAAGTTTTTTTTTGTGGGGTTTTGTTCCTGTCATGAACATCCATTTACCCCTTGCATATTTTTTTTGGGATTTACAAGAATATAAAAACAACGCGCTTCTGAATAAACCCTGAAAATCAAAAGCAAGGCTGAATTTCTGTTTTCTTATTTTTTTTATGGTTTTTATTATTTCGCCGAACAGTTTTAAAGGTTTCTTTTCATATTTTGACCATTTAATTTCTATAAGATTATCTATATATTCATGGCCTTTTAATAAAGGAGCGTAGTTAGAATCAACGAGATACGTTATTTTGCATTCAGGAATAGTTTTTTTTAAAAACTCAAGCACAGGCGTTGTCATAACAACGTCCCCCAAACTTGATTTACGTATAACGAGAATGTTCAAGTCTGCTCTCCGCGTGAATAAAATTCAACTTTATCCGGAATGCCTTTGCGGAAAAGAACGCGTTTTATTTCTTTCAAACGTAATTTTAACATGCGCTTTTTTCTAAGAAGGTATTTTTTGTTATAAGGGTTTTTCTGCAGCCTTGAATTAATAATTTTTAACAAATCATGAATAGGAAAAGTGCGTATGTTAATCGGTGTTATACTGGTGCGGTAATTCCTTTCATTTACAGTCCATACGGGAATAACAACGGCTTTTTCAAGAAACGTAGCATATCTTTTCTTACCTGTAATAAGCCCGGGTTTTTGTTTTTTAGTAATTTTTAAGGATAAAATAATACTGTCCCGTTCACGGCCTTTGCGTACAGGTTTATATACATTATAATAATAAGCCTGATTGGAAATATAATTTCCTAAAGAATAGACAATTAAACAGCTCCGTCCGTCTTGGGCTTTATATCTTTCAATGCTTTGTAAAACGTGAGGATGGTGACCGATGATTAAATCCACACCGGCATCCAGATAGGTTTTCGCGAAATTTATTTCATACCGCCTCGGCCTTATCTTGTATTCAATTCCCCAGTGGACATTTAAGATAAGAAAATCAACTTTGGCTTTCATTCTTTTAATATCCTGTAAAACGAGATATTTTTTACGCAAGTCGTTTACTCTTGGACGGCCCGGGTTTCTTCTATTTCTATTTATATTAAAAATATTTGTGTATGCAATTAATCCGATTTTTAATCCGTTTTTGTTTATTATTAATCCCTTTCTTGCCTGTTCTTCGTTTATTCCCGCGCCGATGAATTTCATTTTATATTTTTCAAGTGTTTTTAACGTTTTTATTACACCACGGGGGCCTTTATCATAAGAATGGTTGTTTGCAAAAGTAACAATATTAATACCGGCTTTACGCATTGCTGGGATAATTTCAGGCTCGCAATTAAAATTATACGCTCTGCTTCGGTAAGGTTTTACTATGGGAAATTCCATGTTAGCAATAACAGCATCGTGTTTTTTAAAAATATACGCAGACGGCTCAAACAGATAATCAAATCCTCGGTTGTTAACTGATTTGCCGTTTACAATTTTATTTCTTGATTTCGCGCAAACCTTAACCGGAATGTGCATTACTATATCACCAATTGCGGCAAATGTTATACTTTTAGATTCAATTTTTATTTTTTCTTTTGCAATAGAATTTTGGATGATTAATAAAAAAGACAATAAAATTAATGATAGTTTTTTCATATTAATATATTAAAACAAACGTGTAATATGGTCAACTATAACTTACTTAAACGTTATTTTTAAAACAGTGTATGAATATTCATCTTCTATTTTAGAAGTTAAAAATACGTTGTTTAGATTCTTTAGTCTGATTCCCATGTCATTAGCAAAAGTGGGCAATATGGAATTTTTAAATATTTTTTTAAAATTAACAAAAATATTAAAAGAAGAACCGTCCTCAAAGTTTTCTTTAAATTCCTTGGCTTTTAGATTATCTAAAAAGTCTGTTCCTTTAAGGTTTATCATTCTAAATATTACGTTACTTACAAGTTTTCTATTTGTGGATAGAATAACGTAGTTATTACAGATTCCTATGTAAAACTTTGAATTTTTATATCTAATTCTGTAAAAATAATATCCCTTGATAAAAGTTCTTCTTACAGTTGCCCCTTTAAAATATTTGCCCATGTCAGGCATTACTTTTAATAAAGCATAATTCATACCACCCGGGTTCCATGATTCAACAAACATTATCCACTTGGATTTTCTAATTGCCTGTTTGTTTAAAATTAATATTCTAGGGTCAAAAGTATATAAAGCAAATCCGGCTTTATACTTTAAATACCGTATAAAACTCAAACGCAGGTTTGTGTTAGAAATTTTATCAACTTTTTTCAAAAACTTTGCGTATTTTTTATTAAAATTCGGATAAATATTTTTTATAAACTCTATAATGTTTCCGGTTTTTGAGTTTAAACTAAAATAAATATAAGGCCTGGGAGGAAGATAAGTATTAATGTTTAACCCGAACCCTCCGGTATTTCCCATATCAGTAAAGATTTCTGCTTTTTTATGATCTTCGTTAATTGTCGAATATATTTTTATAGAAATAGATTTTTTTTCAATAAAAAATCCCATTGCATGATTAATAAAGATGTTTAATATTCCGGGGTCAAAGTTTATTTTACCGGATCTGCCTTTTAAAAGAAGGTAAGAATTAATTAACTGTGATAATACGCTGCCTTTAACGTAAAGTGTTGAAAAAGATTTTGAAAATTTGGCTTGAGTTTTTTTATGAAATTTACTCGTTTCTAATGTAAGTTTATTTTTAATATCCTGAGCAGCTTTTACGATTAAACCGAAGTTTTTTGATACCAGATAATATTTACCCGTTTTATATATTGCATATTTAGGCGATTCATCAATATTGAAAACCATGATAGTATTGTTATTAATAATTTCTTTTTTTATTTCACATTTTTTATTTGTGCCTTTTTCAATTTTCTTTTTCAAAAAATTATAAAAACTGTTTTCGTTTTTTAGTTTAAGTACAGAATAAAAGCTTTGAGTGAAAAATATATCGCTAAATACTATTGCGGATTCGGCTTTTATATCAATCCCTATTTTTTTCATTTTGTTTATATTTGTTATATCAATGCCCAAAGTAGATGTTATGCGTTTTCTAAAAGAATTCATAACTCTAACCCATACTTGTCCGGCAACAACATTTGTCATTGCTTTTTTCAGTTTTGCGGAAAAATTAGAAGAGTTGACATGCAAATACGCTTGATAACTGTTAATAACCATTGAAGGTATTTTTGAGAAAGCATTAATATTAATTAAAAATAAGCATAATATTAAAGTAATTTTTATTATTGTTTTTTTCATAGTAATTCCGTTTTATATAACACCGGTATTTTATTTTTGCTTAAATATATATAAAATTCAGCCGTAATAATATAAAAAATAAAGGCCTGCATAAAATATTACAGGCCTATTTTATAACTAAACTTTTCTATTTTTAGCTGGTTAGAAACGCTTTTAGAGCATCGCTTCTTGAAGGATGCCGTAAGCGCCTGATAGCTTTCTTTTCAATTTGACGTATTCTTTCTTTAGTGAGATTAAATTTTTTGCCTATTTCTTTTAAAGACATGGGTTCATAACTTTCAAGCCCGTATCTGTATTTGATTACGGTTTGTTCTTTTTCGGTTAAAGTCTTCAACGCGATAATAATGGCTTCTTTTAAAGAACCGTCTATTAACCTGTCTTCAGGTTCTTTAAAATTGTTGTCTCTTAGAATCTCACTTAAAAATCTTTCTTTTTTATCAAACATGATAGGGGCATCAAAAGAAACGTACTCTCTTGAAGCATTTAATATATCATTTACGCTTCCTTCTTCTATATCCAGCGCTTTTGCAATCTCGTTGCTTGAAACATCCCCTCCGCGTGTCTGGTCTTTTTCTTTTTTATAGCGTTCAATCTGCATCAGCTGGTTCGCGCGGTTTAATGGTAAACGTATTAAACGCGTTTTTTCTGACAATGCTTTTAGTATTGACTGCTTAATCCACCAAACAGCATAAGAAATAAAGTGATATCCTTTTCTATAATCAAATTTATCCGAAGCTGTTATCAGCCCCATATTGCCTTCGTTAATTAAGTCAATTAACGGAAGGCCTCTTTTTTGATATTTTTTTGCAATATTTACAACAAATCTTAAATTCGCTTTTATTAGTTTTTCTCTTGCTTCTTGATCACTGTTAAAGGCACGTTCCGCAAGATATTCTTCCTGCTCCCTTGTAAGAAGTTTGATCCTGTCAATTTCCATAAGGTATTGAGCTAACGGACCTTCGTAAACAATGTCTTTTATTCTATTTTTTACCTTGACATTAGATTTACCTTTTTCTTGCTTATGTATTTTTGCTTTATTTATCATAATTCCCGTTCCTTTCTACTTAAAGAATTCTTATCTATTCCAGGCATTATAAAGTTGTACAAATAACATGCAAATGCTGTGCCAAATATTAAGAATTGAATAAATAATCGATATTTTAACTTGTTATCCTGTAGCTATTTACAAGTTAAGTTTTAGGTGTGTGACTCCCCTCCTCATTTTCTTATTATTAAATGCATATTTACTTTTATGTAAAGTGTCAATTTTTTCTTAAATGTTAAGATAATATTGTAAATTGCATCATAATGACTTTATAATCTATGTTTTAATATATTTTGTGTCATAATGCAACTTTTTTTTTAAATTATTTGAAAAAATTTCAATATTTTTATATAGGCTGAAATTAACTAAAAAAATGAATTGTTTAACTTATTTTACTTAATTATTACGGCAAAATGGTTTATATTGTTAGTATTCTTCACTTAGGACCCGGCATGGATAAATTTTTAAGCGTTGCTATTACATCCGCGAGAAAAGCAGGAAAAATTATTAAAAAAGGGTTTTACCTGAAAAAGGCCGTTGAAAAAAAAGGAAAAGTTAATTTATTAACAAAATACGATACACAGTGTGAAAAACTCATTGTGCAAACCATAAAAAAACATTTCCCATCTCATAGTATTTTAGCAGAAGAAGGTACTTCATCCGATAAAACCGGTGAATATAGATGGATTATTGACCCTCTTGACGGAACAACGAATTTTGTTCACTCTATTCCGTTTGTTGCCGTATCTATCGCTTTGGAAAAAAACGGGGAGTTAATTTTAGGCGTTGTTTATAATCCAATTTTAAATGAATTGTTTACTGCTGTTAAGGGTAGGGGCGCCTATTTAAATTTAAAACAGCGTTTATACGTTTCGAATGTAGATAAAATAATTAATTGTTTAGTGGCAACGGGTTTTCCCTATGACAGGTTTCACATTGCAAAAGAATTAGGCAGAACTGTTGAAAAAATGTGCGCAAACGCAAAGGGATTGCGCAGAACAGGATCAGCGTCTATGGATTTGTGTTACGTTGCCAATGCCCGCTTTGACGCGTATTTTGAAAAGGATTTAAAACCTTGGGACATTGCAGCGGGGATGATTATTGTTATGGAAGCCGGTGGTGTTATTTGCGACTATTTCGGAAATAACGTAGATTTCAATGTTTGTGATATTGTTGCCTGCGGCCATGAAATAAAAAATGAATTGCTTGAATTATTAAGAAAATAATATAAATTTTTATAGCAGAGTAAATTAAATAATTTCTTGACATTTTTATATATTCATAATAAAAATATAACCGATAATTTATAGAAACGAAAGTAGTAGAAATTAATGAGTTTAACCGTAACTTCAAACCAAAATGTGTCTGTTAATGCCGGAGATATTATTTTTATTCAAGGGCAGCAATGTAATTCCATTAATTTTATTATGGAAGGCGAAGTTGAAATTTTGACTACTTCTGAAAAAGACTTATCCGAATTAAATGAACAGGAAATTCTTGATAACAGCCAACGTGTTTGCACTCTTCAAGAAAATACTTTTTTCGGTGTAGACTCGGTTTTAACCGGACAGGAATACAGCTATTCTATCCGTGCATTAAAAAAATCTACTATAAGTGTTTATCCCACTGAAAAAATAAGCATAAATGCATTAATTCAAAATAAACTTAACTACGCGTTTTTAATGGCAAGGTCATTGGTAAAACTTCAGCAAAAAAGCATGCGTAAAATAAATACTTTAAACGTTTTTATTAGAGATATACAAAGAATTCAGGATACATTAAGCCTTCTGTTTATGCAGCTTTCAAACAGTTATTCTTTAAAGTCTAGCGGCAAACTGTCATCTTACGCGCATGAACTTTGGGAAACTTTTAAAGCAAATAAAGGAGAATTACCTGCTCCTTTAAGTTTGAAAATAGTTAAGCAATCCTATGAAAAAATATTAGATAAAAAATACGGTTTTGAATCTAATCTACAGCAGCAAAAAGTAAGTTTTTTATATAAATTTTTTACCGCTCCAACTAATTTACAGATGAGCATGTTTCAGCATGACGGGTTTATACTTAAATATCTCGCTGTTGAATTAGGCGGAGAAATAAGTAATATTATGGGGGATATTGAACGGGCTTATAAAACTTTTAAGCAAGAGTTCCTACATTTCAGCCATGATAAAGATAATTGGTTGCTTGAGTTCGCAAAATTATTTGAAGCTGTTAGAGAAAGAAATATTGAAGCTGATGAAAAACTTTTAAGAGATGTAATAAATTACTTAATAAATCTAACAACCAATGTTAACGAAAAATTTTATAAAGAATTTAATTTTAACCTCGAACCTTCTGAGAAAGTCATTGCCACAGTAAAAGCAAAACTTGAATCCAAAGCAGGGGAACAAGTTGAAGTTGTTGAAGATTACGGAGACGTTCCTGAAGAAATCGAAGACTCTCTAGTTAAGATTATTGATTTCGCGGACATCGAAGAAGATTTAAGAAAGAAAATTATTAAAAACGTTTCTGAGTTCAGGCGGGTTGAAGATAAAGGTTCTGATGATTCGGATGTGAGAAAACTTAGACGCGCGGTTACGGATTTATATTGGAAATTATATCAGGAAGTATACGTAAAAACGTATAAAAGCGGAAGCAGTACTGCTTTAATAGATATGTTTTTGAATTACGGTATGCTTGATGATAAGATGTTAAAGAAACACCATCTCATTGAAATATATAAACAAAAAGATAATTATGATTCCAAATACCCAATAATGTATACCAAACAATGGCTTGATAAAATATTCGATAAAAAAGAAGACCCAAGCATTAGCGAGTTAGGCCAAAGTTTCTACGAAGTATTGCGTGATGAACATAGAGACGTTATGCAAGGCAGGAAATTAAGCGATGTACCCGAAGAGTTAAATTCCGGGGAAGACCGTGTTATTTTTGAAATTTCCAACATGATGAAATCAACGGTTAAAATCACTACAGGCCAGCCAAGAACCGCTCAGCCAATATTAACTTCCGACAACTTTTGGCGCGAACTCGATGACATGCTCGTTAACAGAAAACGCCTTGAAAAAACTATTGACGATGTATTGGAAAGGGATTTCAGTGCTTTTCACAGGCAGATATTATATCAAAATTCTGAGAGAAATATTTATAAAGAGTTTATAGTGAAAAAGGTAATTCCTAATTTCATTATAGTGCCTTCTGCCGGAACTAATATTATGATGTATCAGGAAATTGACGGGAAAAACAAATCAAGCAGGGGGCGTTTTGCCATACCGGCTTTTGCAAACGCGCCGGATAATACTTCACAATACGATGATTTGTTTTTATTGCTGCTTAAAGCTTGCGCTGTATTCAGATGGGAGTTGTTAAGAACGCTTTTAGGCCATGCATGGACAGACCCCACAGAATCTTCTCTTACTTCCGATTATATGGATTATATACAGTTTTATAAAAAGAACGCGAAACTATCTCCGGAAGCAAAAGAAAAAGTTAAAACCGAATTTAAACGCTTTAGAACTGACCGTGATAAATACGTTAATGATTACATGCAATGGCTGATTAACGAGTTTGACGGACAGATGAAACTTAACGTCGTTGTGCGTGAGATTTTCTTTAAACACGTTCCGTTTAAAAAAGAATACCGTGAAAAACTCGGCAAATCTCCTCGTTATCTTGATATATTTACACGTATGACAAATATTAAACGCCGTGATATGAAAAAACTCGACAACAAATATTTCAAATATACAAAAGACGGCCAGGAACTGCCTGAAGAACTTCAAAATAACCTTGATTTCTATAAGATTTAATCACCGTATTTCATTGAGTTTATTTTTTTAAAACCGCAAGATGAATCAAACTTTAAGTAAAAACGTGAATTTCGATTTAAAAAATTACCGCAATTTTCCAAAGTTTTACGTCACTGCGAGGAACGTACGTGACGAAGCAGTCTCATTAAATAACAAAACCAGACGGGATTGCTTCCCTGTCGCTCGCAGGAGACTTTGCCCAAAGGTATTTTTTCCTCAAATGGCATATGCCAACGTCATCTAGGAGGAACGAATGTGACGAAGCAATCTCTTTGTTCTATTAAAAAATCATATATTTTGAAAAAAATAAATCTATAATTTTAATCTAAATTCAAGCTAAGAGCTTTCTTTTTAACATATAGAACTTGAAGCACTTATAGTGCTTTAAGAAACAAGCAAAATAAATATCAAATTATGGCTTAAAACGTAAAGTTTACATTTGTTTTTTCATTTTGATTGTAACTCTACATTTGCTGTAAATCCTACATTTAAAAACATGAATTAATCTTATATCCCTATGTGTCAGGGTAGTTGTCGCGTAGATTACCCGTGGTTTTTATTGTAACGTATAAAACTTCAATGATTTTTACATTATCTATGAAAATTGCTTTACAAGGAAAAAAATTTGATTTAGTTTAAAGTTATTCATTTTAAAAATTCGGGATGGGATATGAAAAAGTTTTTTAAAATTTTATTTTATACTCTGGCAGTTTTAATAATACTCCTTATCGTTAGTTTTTCCGCTTACGTTGTATGGGTAAAAACAACGTCTGTTTCAGCGGAGAAATTTATCAATCAAAAATTTTCTGTTTATGCTCATATAAACGACCCTGTTTATTCTTTTGACCGGTTAAATAAAAGTCAAATAATTGAAGTTTTAAGAAGCGAAAAGAAATTTTTGTTCGCATACAAGTATTTTGAGAAAATCCGTTCGCTTCTTTACAGCCGTTCATGGTTTTTGCGTGAAATAGCTTCGGTAAATACACACGCTGTTTATTATACTGATAATACTTTTACAATTACGTTTGATTTGGGATTACGCACTCTTTTCGCGCGTATTGGTTTCAGCGCTTTTAAAACTTTTATCGCAGATGAGAATAAATTTAAATTTAAATCGGAGAATTATAAAGAAATGACAATTAATTATTTTAAAGAATTGTCATCAGGCATGGAATTTTATTTCGTTCATTATAAAAACCTTTTCATTATCTCAATGAGTTCTTCGAGGATAAAGTCCGCAATAGATACATATAGAGAAAACAAAGGTATTCAAAACCATAAAAGTTTTAAAATTGTTAAAGAAAATACCGCGAGCGATGCAATATTCAGAATATATGGAAATACTAGAATATTTACTACAAACATGCTTGATAAGGCTTCAAAAATCGCTAGAATAGCGGGTTTATTGGCTCCAAGAATGATGAGTTTTTCATTTAAAGAGGCAACGAGAAAATCTCTTGAAGTTCAAGCATATCAGCATATTGAAACTAAAAATAAATATTTAAAAGAATTCTTTTCATCAACTCCGAGAAAAACCAAAGCTGGAGTTGTTCTTCCTGCTCATACCGCGGGATACGTTAGTTTTACTTTTAAAAATTTTAAAACCGTATGGAATTTTTTACAGGTCATGTTTGGAGACAACCCGTCTATCAAAGGCTATTTTAAACTTGCTAGAGAAAAGATTAAAGATTTTACTAAAATGAGCCTTGAACAATGGCTATTTTCCTGGGTTGGAAATGAAATCGGCCTTGGCATGCTCGCGGACCAGAAAGACCCTTTTATTGTAATTCATTGCAGGGATAAACATAAAGCAATTAAACATTTTGAAATTCTTAACAAAGGCACTATAAATGTAAGGCCGCATAAATTTCAGTATAAAGGCCATAGGGTAAACCAGATTGCATTGCCTCCGGGTATGTATGGGCTCGCTAAGCTCTTTGTGCCGAGTTTGCCGGATTTACCGTATTATATGACTATTGAAAACGTTTTAATTATCACTACTTCACGCAGGGTAATTTCGGAGATAATCGATGCATATAAAACTGAAAAAGTTCTTAATTATGATAAATCATTTAAAAACCTTATACGTAAGGTTGATTATGAAGGCAATGTTTTCGCTTATTGGGATACAACAAAAAGGAATTTCGGATTATTGAAAAAGAAAAATATGATTTCTCAAATTATACGCCAGTATAATAAAGGCATAATAACCGTGAATTTTTTTGATAACGTTTTATCTCAAAAAATATACGTTGAGGGTAAAGACACGAGAGTTGTTCAAAGGGTGCTTCCGTTTCCTAAAAGCACAAGAAGCAGAATTATTTCCGGTGTAAGATTTTACGATATTGATGATGACGGTATTAGTGAAATTATATACGCAGTTGAGTCAGGGAGAATTTATGTGCTAAGTTCAACGGGGGTGCCTAAATATAATTGGGCAGGTAAAAGAACAAAAGCCAAATTATATTCCAAACCCAAAATATTTAAATACCGCGGTGATATATATATTGCTGCTGTTGATTCAAAAGGCAGTATATACGTTTGGAATAAAAAAGGAGATCCGGTATTAGAGTTTAAGGACAAAAAAGTTAAAGGCCTTGTTAAAGCTCCAATTGAAACCGGAGATTTAAACGGAGACAGTATTCCTGATATTGTTATTGCAACTGTTCAGGGCGATGTTTATGCAATAGATATGAATGCCAACTTTTTAGATAATTTCCCGGTTAAATTGGATAAAGGAATTTATATTAAGCCGCTAATAATGGATTTCACGGGAGACGGTAAAAAAGAAATTATAGTCAGTGTGAGAAGTTTTAAAGGTGACATGCTCGTTATTAGCAATCAGGGCAAAGTGCTGGAGGATTATAAATTTAACGCGGGCTGGTTTGTTGAGGTGCCTTTACTCGTTGCTGATATAAATAATGATGATGCCGTGGAAATAATTGCGATAAACAAAAAAGGTAAGATTACAGTTTTTAATAAAAACGGAGTATTGAAAGATTTTACCGTTGATTTATCCGCGCCGGTGAAAAACCCCGGGATTATATTTAAATCCGGAGGCAGTATTTTTATCGGCGTACTTTTAACAGACGGTAGAATTGCCATTATTTCTTCAAAAGGGGAGGTTTCTAAGATTTTAGAATCTTCAGGCCCGCCGTCAAGCACAACGGCTTTATCATTATATAAATTACGAGGCCATTATATTTTCGTTTACGCGGGAAATGATAAAAGGGTAAGGTTTACTCCGGGCAAGAAAATTAAGTTTCAGTTACCGACTATGTATGGAAGTGAAAACGTTGAAATAAAAGACATGGATAATGACGGATATAAAGAGTTATTGACATCGGGTTATGACAGAAAAGTTTATTTATACCGCATTTTTAAATAGGTATTATCTATACTTTTTGGTTTTTCCTGAATCTTTTAAATCTTCCAATTCAGGGCATACTGCCTTGAAATTTACATAAGGTTTTAGTCTTTTTATTATATCACTTGAAATCATGTCTCCGTTGTATCTGCAATAATCGAATTCTATACATTTACTAATTAGAATATTAGGTTTGGTGTATTCGTTCATTTTGTTTTTACGCTGTTAGTTATTAAATAAAGCTTTAATAGATAATATCCATGTTAGATAGTATATTCGTCTTCAGTTTCAAATAAATTATCTACTTCTTCGATTTTATCCCCAAGCGGGTCATCAGTACATTCAATAACGATGATGGTTCTATCATCATTGGGAGGCCTTCCATTGCAAAATTTTTCAACTTCGTTAAAAAGTTTTTCAGCAAATTCTTTGCCTGACAAATCTTGATTGGCATGAAAGAATTTATGCACTCGTTCTTCTTCATAAAATTCACCGTCAGGGTCTCTTCTGGCTTCTACAATCCCATCAGTGAAAAACATAACTTTATCACCCTTTTCCATTTTAATTGTTTCATAGCCGTAATCAGCCTGATCGATTGAGCCGATAAAGAAACCGTCTGAAGTTATTTGTTCAAGACTGTCTGTTTTTTTATGATGCCATAATGCCATCTGGTGTCCGGCATTTGTATATTGAAGTTCATTTGTTCTTGCGTCGAAAATTCCAAAGAAAGCTGTTAAATAGAAACCAATATCGCCAATTGCTTCGTAAATTTCCATGTTTGCGTGTTTACAAACATCCGCAGAGTCCGGAGATGTTTGAGCATGCGCGCCGAAAGAAACTTTTGCCATGGTTGTTATTAACGCGGCCGGAACGCCGTGTCCTGATACATCAACAACGAGGAAACCGATTTTTTTTGTGTTTTCAATGGGAATAAAGTCGTAGTAGTCTCCGGAAACCTCGGTCATACTTTGCCATTTCGCTCCAACATTCACGTTAGGATAATACGGGCATTGTTTCGGAACAATACCTGCCTGAATATTTGAAGCAACTTTAAGCTCTCTTTTCATTTCTTTGTTTATTTCTTCCATTTTTGAGATAGAGCCCTGAAGTTCTGTATTCGCTTTATTTAGTTCTTCTGTTCTTTGCTGAACTTTTTTATCAAGTTCATCAAATAACCTGACTTTAGAAAGAGCAATTGAAATAGTGTTTGTAAAAATAGTAATACGGTCAGTATCCCGGTCAACAATCCTTTTATGCTGCTCACCATATCCGACTTCAATATATCCTGAAATCTTTTCATCTTCGATTATTTTCGTTATAATTACTTCGTTTTTGACATTTTTATTTTTACTGTAGTTTGCTTTTGTGATTAAAAACGACATTTCTTTGTTTGCTTGTTTAAAAACTTTTAAGTGTTCTGAATCACTTTTTAATTGTTCATTAAATTCTTTAAAATCAAGATTTTGTTCGGAACCGTCTGAGTATTTTGCGGTTACAAGTTTTGGAGTTTCATTTTCAATTACATATAATTCAGCAGATTGAAAATCTAGTAGGTCAACACAGAATTCCGGAATTTTTGTAAACAATTCCTCTAACTTGTATATCTTCTGAACAGCTTCTCCGACATCAGTAAATACTTCAAGGTCTTTAACCTGAGCGTCGAGTATTTCTTTATCCCTTCTTATATCTGTGGATTTTTCATAAAAATCTCTTTCTGCTTTTTTATAGAAAATATTTTTTGCTATTGTGTAGTTTTCATAAAATTTTTCAAGAAGCACCTGTGCTTGGGCATCAGAAGGAGTCCAACTGTAATATGGCATTTGATCGATAATTTGTTTATCAATAAAACCGAGTTCAACCATAACATCCATAAACTCTTCTAGGTCTTCTGTTTTTTCATAGTGTTGATATAATTCTTGTATACTGACTGATTGAATATCGTTTTCTTTGATGTATGCAAAAAATTCAATTTTATCCGGATCGGTAATTAAAGTCTTTAAAAAATCTAAGAGTTCTTTGTTTTTTTCTTTACTTTTTACCTCAATATCTTGTTGCATACATGCCTCTCTTATCTTTTGTAATTTTTTGGAATAAAAGTTAAAATTATTTTTCCATTACTATTTTTTTCCATTGTAATGAATTCAAAATTATTTTTCCATTTATTATTTCCAATTTTTGTATAATTTTTATCTATTTTAGTAATAACTGTATTTTTAGGCTCTGAAGTTATTTCTATTACTTTATAAAGCCTTTTATACCATTTATAGTTATTTCTATTATCGGAAAAAATATATTTAATAAATGAATTTTCCTTAGTTCTTTCAACAATTTGTGAAGTTGAAATTACATCAAAATCTCTTTTTTCTTTTTTTAATATTCTTTTAACTTTTGATAATTTCATCCGGTATTCAATACCGCTATATCCGCGGTAAATTCCGGAACGTCTGGTAAAAACGAGGTTGGTAACAATTTTTGGTTTTGAAAAACTTAAATAATTTCTAATCATTTTATACGTTTTGGTTACAACGGGATAATTTTTTCGAGTTGTTTCCCATACTCTTTGATTGAATTTTATTTCGATAAGTAAATAAGAGTTATTGGATTTTCCATGCATTACTAAGTTTGAATTGGTTCTGGAAAATGCTTCTTTAATGATAATGTGTCCAAGATGATTTATTTTTCCGGGTTTTACTTCAAAGTAAAGTTTTTTATTGCTAATATAATGAGTTGATACTCTTGCGCCTCCAGCGCCTTCATAAGCTGTTCCTTTTATATTTTCAATTTTATAATACCCTTTTTTAAGTTTTTTAAAAAATATATTATCATCTTCTTTTGAAATATCAATTTCAATAGTTTCGTTATTACCTATAATATCAAAAGATAATCCTTTAATAGTTACAGTGTTTAAAAACTCAAATGATAAAATAAACAGCCCTTCATTTTTATTTAACTCAGTTCCGCGTGAGATATTGGAACTGCAAGACAATCCTAATGCTGTTATTAATATTAAAAATGTTATTTTTTTTATGATTTTATTTTGTAAATTTTGTTTCATTTTTTATCCTATCCATTATAATTTATTGCTATTTTACTGTCAATTTTTTTATTAATATAAATGTATATGTTAATTCAAGCAAACACTAATTTAGAATATATATGTCATAATAAAAATAATTTTGAAATTTTAAAAAGTAAAACGGGAAAATATACTTTAAAGCAAAACGGTAAATTTATCCATAGTAAGTATGATCCTGAAAAACAAGCTTCAAAAACTGCGGATATTCCAAATCCGGATAATACTTCCTTTATATTTATTTTAGGCCTTGGATTAGCTTATCATATTAACGCTGCCATTAATAAAATGGGG
>CALGPD010000212.1 GCA_937960625.1 uncultured Spirochaetia bacterium
GAAGATAATAGATTTCAAATAAAAATTGACCTGGAAATCGTCTTTGAATCAGAAGGAGTTGCTTCTAATGAAACTTTTAAATTTAAGTCAGAGGTTTTGCTTTCTGAAGATATTATTGATAAAACGTAGGACAATGACCACACAACAGTGCTTCCCCATGCTTTCCTTTCGGATACTTTTATTTGTAGAAAAATTCTCACTACAGCAAACCTTACAACGAGAAAAAAAACTAGTCAATGGGAATAAGCTCATATATTGTAAGTAACTATTAGGAAGTGTTTACAACAAAATTTCCTGTGATAAATAGTTTATTTTTCGGGAAGTATGCATGAACTGACAACTGCGAATTCTTGCAGCAATTATTGCAATATTATCTTTTGGAATTTACATTGCCACTGATGTTTATGAACTTTTATATAACGGTTTTTCAGTATTCCAATTGTATACAACGTATATTGCAATGGCCCTTATTCCATTTTCCATGTTCGATATATTTGCTTTTTATAATGAGCGTGGAGGATTCATCTTTTTAGCCGCGCTGGCATTAATTGCATACAGCTTTATATATTTTTCAGGAATTGCGATATATGGAATTCTCGAATTATACTCGGATTACGGCCTGCTAATTAAACGGCTCGGCATAATGTACAAATTACACGGAATATTTTTAATAATCGGCGGTTTAGCCGCAGCAATTCAGATGATCCGAAAAAAAATGTTTTATTCCGTCTCCGGCTTCTTCATCGGTATCGGCTCATTCATATGTCTGATTACCGGGCTTTTAGGACTTTCCGAAACCGGATTGGTGGCCGCAACTTTTCTTCGAAACGCCGGATTCGTTATTTGCGGGTTTTATATGTTTAAAAACTCAAAAATCCCTTTTCATGCTCCAGAAACCGGTTGATTATTTATGCCCCCATTTCAATTTCCCGTGCGTCATAAAAATAGATATAACTTTTAGTTGTAAAATATTAACCGGTTTGATAGTTTTATCAAATGAATAAAATTAAAACGTTTTCACATATAAACGTTCTTGCCGGACTTTCTTTTTTAATATTCTGCGAAACTGTTTTATTTATTGGCATTTTTATTTACCATACATTAATCATTGATAATTTTATATTAATCATAATTGTATCGGTATTATCCGCTATCCCTGTTTTCGTTTATAATAAAAAATCCGCGTTTAAAGCCGTTGTATATAGCGTGCTTTTTTTACTGATAATTCTCGCGCTTTTTACTCAAATTTTCTGGCCATTTAAAACGAGATACGCTAAAACGGGAAACATAAGGGGGTTTCTCCTTTTGCCTTTTCCTTACGTTATTTTATCATTTTTGGCCGGGATAAAATTATACGAAAAGAAAAGAACTGGCATTATACTAAGTAAAACGTTTTGTATTGTAACCTTTATCGGCTGCTGCCTGTTTTTATTCGTTTTGATTAGCTATATTATAGAAAGCAAACGTTTGCCGTTAAGTTTGGAAAATAGAATTTACAGCGTTATTATTTTGATATTTTGCCCTATATTAATGGGGTATTCAATCTTTCAATTTACGGTAATAAATAGGAAGAGTTTTAGAGAAGATTACCATTATGAAAGTTAATCATATATTTATTCACCCTCTACCAAAAACCATATTTAAAGCGGATATATGTTGGTAACAAGGAAAAACTTAACCGGTGTTTTGGGAGTGGGTGATTACTATAAATTTGAGGATATCTGTTAGCAACCGGATATTTGTTTTTTTTATAAATTTTAGATTCAGTATGAAGATACAGATATTTTATAATTTTATGTCCATAATTTTTATATTCGAATCCCGGATTGAAACTTAATCTTCTTCCTCTTATAATAAAACTGCCTTTTTTTTGTCTGATTATTTCTTGGTTGTATCTGTTATGTATCTTGTAAGTATATTTATAATCAGGTCTTAGAATTAACATCATATAATGGGCGCGGTCAAAATCAAAGTTAAACGTTTTAAAGATTTTATTAACTGGGAATAAAAATGCTCCGAATAAATATCCGATTTTCCCCTTTATGGTTTTGATTTTATACCAATATGCTTTAAACCTGCCAATTTTAAACTCATATGTACCTTTGCTGATAATAAAAACTTTATCATGCTCTTTAACTGTTGCAATTACTCGAGATGATAACCGCGGTGCATTTCTAACATTAACAACGCGTCCTGTTATTATTCCCGCGTTTTTTTCACGCTGATAAACTCTCGGTCCGAATAGTATTCTATTTTGGTTATTTATAATTTTTATTCTTGAGCCGATTTTTTTTATTTTAGAGATTGACTCAATGACGTTGTTAATAATGATAACGGGTTTTGATTTTTTTACATATACAGGGGCTTTTGAATTGTCAAATATTCTATTTTTGATAATTTTAACTGGATTGCACTTTTCCAAGTGAATTCCCCAATCATGGTTAAATATTTCGTTTTTTGAAATGATGATATCTTTAGATTTACTAATTTTTATACCAAAAAACCTACATTTAGCATCCGATATATAAAAAGCCATATTAATGTATTTATTGCCGTTATTATTAATCCGGTTTGATATAATTTTTATTAAATTTGAATTATCAATTTTTATACCCCCCAATTCATTTGTATACAAATAATTATTTTTAATAAAAATTCCTTTACACGACTTAAAATAAGCCCCTAAATACGTGTTATAATATAATTTTGAATTTTCTATATATAAATATTTGGTTTTAATTGCATGGACTCCAATAAAACCCGTACCGTTTAAGCTGCATTTATCTATTGTTATGTTTCTACTGTTTTTAAGATAAACAACGTCCTCCCCGGGGGCGCAATGCCTGTAACGCTCTATATGAGAAACGTATAAATGAACGAGTTTAATATTTTTACTGTTTATTATCTGAATAATTTTAACACTTTCTTTGGTACATACAAGGTTCACTTTACCAATTCCATAAATAGTAATGTTGTGTTTATTTTTAATTATTATAGGTTTATCAAATTTATACGTTCCTGCCATTATTCTGATAATTGAATTATCCGGCGCGTTTGATATTATAGCGGGTAAATTATTTTTTACTGAAGACGGACGGATAATTATAACTTTCATATTGGCTTGAATATTAAATGAAGATATAAATAGAATAATGAAAATAATTACTGGCTTTTTAATATTATTTTTTAGGAAAATCATTTGTTTTTATTTAGCATTAATAAACCGGCAATGTCAAGTTTTTTAATATTATTCTATTATTCACGATTTTATTCAATGAACTTTGATGTAAACCGTTGAATTACCTGATTAAAAAACATATTTTATTGTTAAATTTAATTATTTTCAAATCCAAAAAAAAATTGGCATGATTTTTTTTTATAGACAGTTAATTAATCCCGGAAACCATATTGAAATCGCATAAATACAGGCAATAACGAGAAACTCAAACAATGTTTAGGTTTGGGATATGTTGACTCAGGGCCGGGATACCGTATTCTTTTAAAATCTATGGTTTCAGTGTGAAGATAAACGTATTTTAATAATCTTTTACCAAAAATGTAAAATCTAAAACCGGGATTAAAAGTTAATCTTCTTCCCATGATATTAAATTTGCCTTTTCTAACATTGATTACTTTTCTTTTTTTTCGGTGGTATATTTTAACAATATAAGTATAATTTTGTTTTAATATTAATTCCATGTAATGATAACGGTCATAATCGTGACTATATTTTTTTAAGATTTTTTTTACACTAAAAAGAAAAGCACCAAATATATATCCTGTTCTGCCTTTAACAGTTTTTATTTTAAACCACCATGCTTTAAAGCTGCCGATTTTAACTTTCCTGCCAACTCTTCTGATTATATATACTTTATCGTGTTCTTTAACACTAGCAATTCTTCTTGATCTTAAACTAGGCGCACTCCGCACATTTACACTGCGCCCGGTTATGATTCCAGCATTTTTTTCAAATGGAAAGACTTTGTGTCCAAATACGATTTTGTTTCTATTATTTTTTGTTTTGATTATAGAATTAACTCTTTTTATTTTTGTCATAGTTTCGATTTCGTTATTTTCAAAATATGTGTTTTTTGACTTATTGATATATACGGGTTCTTTAGAATTGTCAAAAATTTTATTATGAAAAAACATAACAGACTGGGACTTTTCAATATGTACACCACGGTTTTGGTTAAAGATATAATTTCTTGATAAGTAAATATTTTTAGAATTTTTAATTAAAACGCCGAAGTATTTCCGTTTTTCTCTCTCTATGTAATATGGTTCATAAACACTGTTACTATATTTATAATTATTATTGATTCTATTTGATATAATTTTTATTAAATTTGAATTATCAATTTTTATACCCCCCAATTCATTTGTATACAAATAATTATTTTTAATAAAAATTCCTTTACACGACTTAAAATAAGCCCCTAAATACGTGTTATAATATAATTTTGAATTTTCTATATATAAATATTTGGTTTTAATTGCATGGACTCCAATAAAACCCGTACCGTTTAAGCTGCATTTATCTATTGTTATGTTTCTACTGTTTTTAAGATAAACAACGTCCTCCCCGGGGGCGCAATGCCTGTAACGCTCTATATGAGAAACGTATAAATGAACGAGTTTAATATTTTTACTGTTTATTATCTGAATAATTTTAACACTTTCTTTGGTACATACAAGGTTCACTTTACCAATTCCATAAATAGTAATGTTGTGTTTATTTTTAATTATTATAGGTTTATCAAATTTATACGTTCCTGCCATTATTCTGATAATTGAATTATCCGGCGCGTTTGATATTATAGCGGGTAAATTATTTTTTACTGAAGACGGACGGATAATTATAACTTTCATATTGGCTTGAATATTAAATGAAGATATAAATAGAATAATGAAAATAATTACTGGCTTTTTAATATTATTTTTTAGGAAAATCATTTGTTTTTATTTAGCATTAATAAACCGGCAATGTCAAGTTTTTTAATATTATTCTATTATTCACGATTTTATTCAATGAACTTTGATGTAAACCGTTGAATTACCTGATTAAAAAACATATTTTATTGTTAAATTTAATTATTTTCAAATCCAAAAAAAAATTGGCATGATTTTTTTTTTATAGACAGTTAATTAATACCGTATTAAATTCACATTGGAAAAGTTTAAAGTCATGAACATGGCATAGGCTTTGTATTTATTTCACATTGCCGGGTGAAAAATCTTCAAACACGGCAAAATATAAATTTCATTAAGAGAGGTAGCACATATGGAAATTAAAGGTAATGTTGCACTTATTACCGGTGGCGCTAATGGTATCGGTGAAGCAGTAGCTAAAGACCTTGCAAAAAAAGGCGCTAAAATAGTTATTGTAGACATGAATCAAGAAAACATTGACAGAGTTGTAAAAGACATCAAAGATTCAGGCGCTGAAGTTATCGGTGTTCAAGCTAACGTAACTAGCGAAGAAGACACTGCTAAATACGTTAAAGAAGCAATGGATGCATTTGGCCATATCAACTTTGTTATTCCTTCAGCTGGTATTATCAGAGACGGTACAATGCTTTCAATTGACAAAGAAACCGGTAAAGTTAGAAAAAAAATGGACATAGGTAAATGGAAAAGCGTTATTGATGTAAACCTTACAGGTACATGGTTAACATTAAGAGACTGTGCTGAAGCAATGGTGAATAATGGCGACAAAGGCGTTTTATTTACTATTTCTTCTGTAAACAAAGCAGGACAAATTGGCCAGATGAATTATTCATCTACCAAAGTTGCTGACGCGCTTCTTCCTAAAATCATGATCGGTGAGTTTATGTTAAGAAAAATCAAAGACATCAGATGCGTAGGTATCGCTCCCGGTTACACAGGAACTCCTATGGTTAAAGGCATGGACCAAAAAGCTCTTGAAGGTATCTTACAAGACGTACATCTTGGAAGACTAATTGAGCCTGATGAAATCGCTGCTTTAATTACTCACGTTATTGAAAACGAAGCTATAAACGCAACGACTATTGAAATTACAGGCGGACTATGTAATAAATACGGTGTTGCTAAATAAGTAATTTTTTTTAGTGAATTTTATAAAAGCCCTTTCTATTAGGAAGGGCTTTTTTATTTAACCTGCGGCCAGTATTCGCTATTCCCGTTATCAGTTACTGCTAAAATTACTATATCCATGCCCGTTGCTTGTAAAAGTTTCATAACCGCTTTTATACTACTTGGATGAGCATCTTTCCACATCGAATATCCTTCACTAATTTTTTCATATATTTTAGTTAAATGATTTAGGCTAAATGTTTTTAAACGATATCCCTTTTTAGTAATGAAATTTATTAATTCATATTTTTTAGTATTATAACTGCATGGGAAATAGTCTGGGACATAATCATATGGCACTCTTATTAATTTGATTTTAGATTTTTCATTTATTTGTTTAGCTGTTTGTGAAATAAATTTTAAAGTCTCCCTGCCTTTTACAATCCTATTTCTAAAATTCATGATAAAATACTGAGTATATTTTATTTGAATAGTATTATTACGGATTTTATAATTCCCAATTTTTATAAATCCTTGAGCACCGGGGAAATATCCATAACCAATGACGCGATGCTCAATAATATTATTTTTTCTAAATAAATAGTATTCCTTTGTATCTCCAGAGCCATATATTACATTTTTAAAATTTTTTCCTTCTAGCCAGTATTTATAAAATTTCGTCGGTACACTTAAAAGTGTTTTGCATTTCTCAACGATTTCTCTATCGCGGCCTTGTTTAAAAAGTTTTTTTAGTTCATTTTCTAATTGTTTTTTACTTTTTAGTTTTTTATAATAATTGCAAAGTCTTTTCACTTTTTCAAAATTTACATTTCCTAAATATCGTTTATAAAATTCTCTGGGGAATATTTCTTTTGTTTCCATTTTTACCTTATCACGATTTTTAACATTTAGAAACGCACTATATGACCAACCAACTAAACCATTTTTTAGTTTAATTCTATACCAACGTTTTTTATATCTCCAAATTTTTTCTATAAATGGGGTTTTAGTTAAAATTTTTACCCTATCACCTTTCTTAAGCTTTACAAGAATTTTTCCAAAATATATATCAGGGTATTTTCTAACGAGTAAATTATCGTGTGTTACAACACCGGTATCTAC
>CALGPD010000213.1 GCA_937960625.1 uncultured Spirochaetia bacterium
AGCGTATACACATGCTTTTGTTAAAGTAATAGAAGAATATAAGCCCGAAATAGTTCTTCTCGGAGCTACTACCATTGGTAGAGACCTAGCTCCGAGAATTTCTGCTCGCATAGAGACCGGCTTAACCGCAGATTGTACTCGTTTAGATATTGACGATGAGAAAAAGATTCTCTTGCAAACTCGCCCTGCATTCGGCGGAAACGTAATGGCTACGATTATTTGTCCTGACCATCGTCCGCAAATGTCCACTGTACGCCCCGGTGTAATGGATGCTATAGTACCTGAAAAAGGTAAAAAAGGCGAAACTATTGAAGTTAAAGTCAGCTTAAACGGAACAAGAACAGAGATTGTGAACATCATAAAAGAAGCTAAAAAACAAGTATCTCTTCCTGATGCTAAAATTGTAATATCAGGGGGACGCGGCGTAGGTACTGTTGAAAACTTTAAACTTCTTGAACAACTTGCGGTTGAATTAGGCGGAGAAGTTGGTGCTTCCCGTGCGGCGGTAGAACTTGGATATAGACCTAAGTGCTGTCAGGTAGGACAGACAGGATGTACAGTAAAACCCGATCTATACATTGCAGTTGGAATTTCCGGTGCGATTCAGCACCTTGCGGGAATGCAGAATTCCAAAACAATTATTGCTATAAATAAAGACCCTGATGCCCCGATTTTTAAATTGTGTGACTATGGAATAGTCGGGGATATGGAAAAAATAATTCCTGCAATAATTGAAGAATTGAAAATTAGCAGGAATTAACGACCATTCTACCCTGGTATGTGTGCCGGGTATTTAAGGCATCTATGTTTATCATGACGCCCGGCGCATATAATAATGGAGTAGAATATTAAAAATCAGGAGTATTATTATGTTAACAATGAAAGATCTTCCTGAAAAACTCATCTCTTTTATACAAACATGGAAAGAAAAAGAAGGCAATTTGATAATGATTTTTCATGAAATACAAAATCATTTCGGGTATGTCCCGCGTTCAATTGCTTTTGAATTATCAGAAATTCTCGATGTACCGGTTGCCCGTATTTATGAGGTTTTGACCTTTTATAGCCAGTTTAAACTGGAACCACCCGGAAAATATATTATTTCCGTTTGTATGGGTACAGCGTGCTATTTAAAAGGCGCGCCGGGATTAATTGAAGAACTTGAAGACATGTTGAATATAAAACAGGGACAGTCTACGGAAGACGGATTATTCGAAATTCAGAGTGTAAGATGTATTGGGTGTTGTAGCGCTGCTCCGGTTTTAACAGTGAATGATGATGTTTATACTAAGGTTGAGAAAAGCGGTTTAAAAGACATTATCAAAGAATACATGAACCGGGAAAAAGCAGAAAGTAATAAGGCCCAGGTTACCTCAAAATAAAGAAGGAAAAAAATGGCAAAACTTACTTTAGATGAAATTAAGAAAATTCGAACCAAAAAGAGAAAGGAAATTTTCGCAAGATTATTTAAAAAAGACAGGATTAAAATAATAGTACATATGGATGAAACTGAAATCCTGTCCGGTGAAAGAAAAGTATTAACAGCATTTAAAAAGCAGATAGAAACGAGCGGTATTAATAACGTAATATTAAAACAGATTGCAGAAAACAAAAAACATAAAATTAAACCTTTAGTAGAAATTTACGGTTCAAATAATGAGGTTTATAAATACGTTGATGTTACTCAAGAACAGGTTAAAGGAATATTTGAAGACTGCATATTAAAATTTTTATAAGGTTAATACTGAATTTATTGAAATATTAACATATATAATTAGGAGGTAGAATGGTATACATGTACACAGTTACAATCTGTGGTGTAATGGGTTGTAATGCCGGTAAAAGCGAACAAATTTACGAAAACTTTTTAAAAGAAATTAAAAAATATAATCTTGAAGATGATGTTAACGTTGTAAAAACAGGGTGTTTCGGATTATGCGAAGAAGGCCCTATTCTTAGAATATCCCCTGATTATATCTATTATACACGCGTTCAGCCTCAGGATGTTGAAGAAATTGTACTTGAGCATTTTGTTAAAGGCAATCCCGTTGAGCGGTTAATATACAAAGACCCCAAAAAAATAGATGGCGAAGACAGGGACATTAGTTTTTACTCAAAACAGGAACGCGTTGTTTTGAAAAATTGCGGTATTATAAACGCGGATGATATTGATGAATATGTTGGTTCTGACGGTTATATTGGCCTTGAAAATGCTTTGTTTAAAATGACACCTGAACAGGTTATTGATGAGATAAAAAAATCAGGTTTGCGCGGCCGCGGCGGAGCGGGTTTCCCTACATGGAGAAAGTGGACATTTACAAGGAATTCACCCGGTGATAAAAAATACATTATTTGTAATGCTGATGAAGGCGACCCGGGAGCTTTTATGGATAGAAGTATAATCGAAGGTGACCCTCATTCTGTTATTGAAGGAATGATAATTGCCGCGTATGCTATCGGCGCAAGTATGGGTTATGTTTATATACGTATTGAATACGGATTTGCAATTCAAAGAATAAAAAAAGCAATCGAAAAAGCATATGAATACGGTTTTTTAGGTGAAAATATATTAGGCAGCGGTTTTAGTTTTGAACTTGATGTCAGGATGGGAGCTGGAGCATTTGTTTGCGGTGAGGAGACTGCCTTAATTGCGTCAATTGAAGGTAAAAGAGGGACACCTGTTCCAAGGCCGCCTTATCCTTCGGTAAAAGGATTATTCGGCTGCCCGACCTCAATAAATAATGTCGAAACATGGGTAAATGTAACGCGTATACTTGCAAACGGAGCGGATTGGTATTCTAAAATAGGAACGGAAGGGTCAAAAGGCACAAAAGTTTTTTGTTTGACAGGTAAAGTAGAAAATTCATCTATTGTTGAAGTTCCTATGGGAATGAGTTTGCGTGAAATAATATTTGATCTAGGCGGGGGAATAAAAGACGGAAAAAAAATCAAAGCGCTTCAAACCGGCGGTCCTTCCGGCGGTGTAATTCCTGAACACCTTTTAGATACCCCGGTTGATTATGAAAGGCTAAAAGATTTAGGTTCCATGATGGGTTCAGGCGGTATGATTGTAATTGATGAAGATGACTGCGTTATAGATATAGCCAAGTTTTATCTTGATTTCTGCGTTGAGGAATCATGCGGTAGGTGCGCGCCTTGCAGGATTGGCGGTTTTCAAATGTTAAACCTGCTTGATAAGATAAGCAAGGGAAAAGCAGAACTTGAGGATTTAACCCGTCTTAAACGCATTGCTCTGGCAATGAAGAAAGCGTCATTATGCGGATTAGGCCAGAGTGCAGCTAACCCGGTTATCTCAACATTGAATTATTTTGAACACGAATATATTGAACATATTACAGAGAAGAAATGTAGGGCGAAAAAATGTAAGGACCTTATTTCGTATGTAATTATTGATGATAAATGTAGAAAATGCGCGTTATGTGCAAAAGAATGCCCTGTTAATGCAATACCCGGAGATAGAGAAAAGGGTTTTGTTATTGACCAGGAGAAATGTATTAAATGCGGTTTGTGTATCAGTGCATGCCCGTTTGATGCTGTGGTAGGAGAGTAAAAATGATAAAAGCAATTATTGACGGTTATGAAATTAATGTTGAACCGGGAACTACAATTCTCGATGCTGCTAAAAAAGTACAGATAAATATTCCTACACTTTGTTATCATCCGGATTTACCCGCAACCGCTGCTTGCGGTATTTGTATCGTAAAAGTTAAAAGTGCAATGGGCGAGCGAATATTGCGCGCGTGTTGTACCCCGGTTGAAGAAGGTATGGAAATTATTACTAACGACCCCGAGGTTATTGTTATCCGGCAAAATGTTTTACAGTTGATTCTTTCCAATCATCCCAACGAATGCCTTGAATGTGAACGCAGCGGTTCATGTGAATTACAGCAGCTGGCATGGGAATTTGGAATGAAATCCCGTTATTTTGAAAACATATATAAAAAAGTGGATGAGGATGATTCAACGCGTATAATTATTCTCCATCCTGAAAAATGTATTAAGTGCGGACGCTGTCTTGAGGTCTGCCAAAAAATGCAAAACGTATGGGCACTGTCGTTTTTAGACCGGGGTATTGAAACTCGGTTTGCTCCGGCAGGTGATATTGACGATGTTTCTCTTGATGATTCTCCTTGTATCCGCTGCGGACAGTGCGCTGAACATTGCCCGGTGGGCGCAATTATTGTTTTAGACCAGACAAAAGTTGTATGGGATGCTCTAAGGGATAAACAAAAATACTGCGTTGTGCAAATAGCTCCGTCTGTACGGGCAGCAATAGGCGAATCCTTTGGTTATGAGCCCGGTACAATTTTAACGGGTAAACTTTATTCTGCGTTAAGGCGTTTAGGGTTTAAGGCAGTTTTTGATACAAACTTCAGCGCTGATGTTACGATTATTGAAGAAGCCAACGAGTTTGTTGAACGATTTGTGCATGAAAAAAAAGAGCTTCCTTTAATAACAACGTGTTGTCCGTCATGGGTTGATTTTATGGAAAAACACCATCCTGATATGATACCGAATTTTTCCTCCTGTAAATCACCCCAGCAAATTATGGGCGCATTATCAAAAACGTATTATGCTGATAAAATGGGAATTGCTCCGGAAAATATTTTTATGGTTTCAATTATGCCGTGTACTTCTAAAAAGTTTGAAATAACGAGAAGTATGGAAATGTTTTCATCAGGGCATAGAGATGTAGACGTTGTTTTAACTACGAGAGAGCTCGCAAGAATGATAAAGCAAACCGGATTGGATTTTGCTAAATTAGAAGATGCAGAACCCGACCATATACTTAGTGATTATTCCGGTGCAGGAACAATATTCGGGTCAACAGGCGGAGTTATGGAAGCTGCGCTAAGAACAGCGTATAATCTGATAACGAAAAAAGAACTTGATAATGTTGATTTTGAACAGGTCCGAGGCCTTGAGGGTATTAAGGAAACTACTGTAAATATTGAAGGAACAGAAGTTAGAGTATGCGCGGCTCACGGGCTTGCAAATGTTGAGACTATAATAAACCGTATAAGAGAAGCAAAGGAAAACGGAGAGGAACTGCCTTATCATTTCGTTGAAGTTATGGCTTGCAAAGGCGGATGTATCGGCGGCGGCGGCCAGCCTTACGGTGTAGGAATTAGTAATGAAATCAGATTGAAAAGAATGAAAGGTTTATATGATGATGATAAAAATTCTGCTAAACGTTGTTCTCATAATAATCCTTATATAATAAAACTTTATGAGGACTTTGTAAAAGATCCGCTCGGCGAAACAGCGGAAAGGTACTTTCATACAAGCTACAGAGAAAGAGTAACGTATAAAAAATAGATTCTCTTTTTCAAAAAGGCTGTCTTATGTTTTAAGGCAGCCTTTTATATTTATGAATGCATTTTTTCAGATTATTTTATGATTTTTATAATCAAAGGGTGTTGTATTATATTATAATGCTTAAAGAATTGGAAGAAATAAAATGAACACAAAATTTTTGAGAAATATTTTTGTTTTTTTAATTATTTTCGTGCAGTTTAATTTAATAGATTTTTCCCACAGTTATAATAGAAATCTTACAATAAGAACGAGGCCATCTTCTATAAAACTGAATTTTAAAAATGTATTCGGCTTATTTACTGGTATTGAACATTTTAAGTACCGTCCAAATGTTAATCCCGGAGTATTATATTACAGACGCAGAAGAAATCAGGATAAAAAGTTATTTAACGCTTTTTTAAAATCAGGTATGAACCGGTACAACGCGGTTCACTTAATTGACAAACAAGCAACTATACCGAATTTTAAAGGCCATTTAATAAGGCTGCTAAAAAAAACGAATGGGAATTCCACCTTTGTTTTTTACTACGCGGGTTACAGTTTGAATACAAAAAAACGAAAAATATTTACCTGCTGGGAGAGCATAAGGAACAAAGCAGTACACGCTGACTTTTTGATAAATGCATTCCGGAGGTATTATAAAGGAAGAAAAATTATTCTCTTTGCTGACGGCCACGGTTCCGACCTTTTTCTATACGTTGCGCGTAAATTAGCATTAACAGGTAAAAGCGTTATTGCGTTAACTTCCATTGATAAATCTAAAATAGAAACCAAGAATTGGATTTTTACAAGCGCGCTTGTAAATGTTTTTTCCGGAAGCTATTTGCCTGATGTTAACGCAGACGGAATTATCACGTTACAGGAATTACTTTATGAAGCATACCGTGTTAATATGCATTATAATCAACAACGGGTTGGTTTTTATAAAAGCCGTATACCTGCGGGATTCGTTGTTTCTAAAGTAAGAACGAGAAGGCCAAGATTTTCCGGGAGATTAAAATTTAAACCCGGTGACTTTATTACAGGCGGGCACCGGATTACCGGGCATTCCCGCAATTATTATATCACAAGCCTTGAGTCAGAATTTAAAACGAAAAAAAGTTTTAAACTCGATTATAAAGCTAAGTTCCCAAAATTTAAGAAATTCCGTCCGGGGCTGATTATTCAGGTACTTTATCATCACGAATACTTTCCGGTAAAAGTATTAAAAGTGGTTGGGCCTTTTCACCTTGTGAAATACGGGGGATGGTCAGATAAATGGAACGAATGGGTAATGCATAAACGCTTGCTGAAAGTGAAATATCAAGCTAAAGTTTACGCGAAGTATATGGGAAAATACTACGCTGCAAAGATATTGAAAGAAGATAAAACCAGATACTACATAACATATTTCGGTTATGATTCAAGCTGGAATCATTGGATCGCAAAAAACAGGCTTGTAATTTTTAAATAGATATTTATACCATGGTATAAAATAGCACATGGCCTATGTTAAATAGAAAAGATGATCATATAAAATAATTTTATATTTAGGGTGTGAGGACGGCAGCGTAATATAGCATCATGTAAAAGGTCTGAGCATCGCTTTCACTTATCCCATGGCGGCTATGCGTAGTGTCCCGAGGCGAGTTTTCTCGCACGAGGGCATTTCGTATAGCCGCTGTTAAGCGAAGTTGCGAAGCAATCTTCCGAAAACAGCGGCAATGCCGCCGCCCGTTAAACAAAATTGCGCAGCAATTTTGTTTAACTCCGATATATTACAACTTTACTTATAAAAACTAATATATAGTGAGTTCTATTGCAACTTTCTCATTCCAAATACGCATTTTTTACACAAAAACC
>CALGPD010000214.1 GCA_937960625.1 uncultured Spirochaetia bacterium
TTTTACTTATTTTGCCATCAGAATATTGTTTTACAAATTTTAAAACTTTAGCATTATAGAGTCTTTATAGATGACTTTATAGTAATAAAATCACCGCAAAAAATTTGTTAAAAGAACGAGTAGGAGCATAAATGAAGAGGCTAGGTTTAATTCAATTCTTAAAAAAAATACCTTTACTAAAATTACTGCCAGCTTTTTTAATTATTAGTTCTTTTGTTATTACATTTTTTTTAATAATGGTGCCCGGGATTGAGAGAAATATTTTTGAACGTAAAAAAGAAATAATCCGGAGGCAAGTCAATTCTATATGGAGTATACTTGCGTTTCATCAGAAGCAAGTTAAGCTTGGAAAATTATCCTTAGAAAAAGCGCAAAAAATTGTTATTTCAATTGCGCGTAATATCCGGTATGGAAAAGAAATGAAAGATTATTTCTGGATAAATGATATGAAACCAAATATGATAATGCATCCGTATAGGACAGATTTAAACGGAAAAGATATTTCTGATTTTACTGACCCAAAAGGTAAGCATTTATTCGTTGATATGGTTAAGATAGTTGAAAGCAAAGGTGAAGGATTTATCAAGTATATGTGGCAATGGAAGGATAATCCAAATAAGGTTGTCCCTAAACTGTCGTTTGTTAAGGGGTTTAAACCGTGGAAATGGATAATAGGAACGGGATTATACATTGATGATGTTTATAAAGAAATCATTGAAATTGAAAAAAAATTTATATTTATTTCGAGCATAATATTGTTATTCGTAATATTAGTTTCTTTTTTTCAGATAAGACAGAATATGAAAATTTCCAAAATGAAAGAACGCGTTGACCTGAAACTGCTGGAAAGCAAGGAACAGTATAAAGCATTGGCTGAGTATTCATCTGACGTTATAATGAGGTTTGACCGGAGCCATAAACACTTATACACCAATCCGCAAGTTGAAAAATCCGTAGGAATACCCGCGAAAGAATTTATTGGTAAAACTCATGAGGAACTTGGTTTCCCGAAAGAGCTTTGCAATACATGGAAAAAGGCAATCGATAAGGTTTTTGACACGGGAAAAATGACTAGAATTGAATTTCAGCTGCCAAATGGAGACTGGATAGATTGGTGCCTTTCTCCTGAAATATACCGCAAAGGCATGGTTAAGACAGTAATAACATCCGCGAGGGATATTACTAAAATTAAGAAAAGCGAACGGGAATTGGAAAAAACAATAAATCAGCTTGAAAATGCTTTACATGCAAAGCAAGCTGCATTTGAAGAAATGGAAGCAACGCAAGTTGAATTGGAAAATACAAACATTCAACTTGAAAACGCATTGGAAAAAGCAAATATAGCGAATAAACTAAAGTTGGAATTTTTAGCTTTAATGTCGCATGAAATAAGAACCCCGCTTGCGGGTATTTTAGGTTTTAGCGAATTGCTGCTTAGAGCTTCAAATGTTGATAATGGTGTTAGGAAGAAAATAGCTTTGGTGTATAAATCTTCTTTCAGGTTAAATGAATTATTAATTAATCTTTTGGAACTCTCCGTTTCAATGAGCGGTGGTAAATTTAATATACAGAACAAATTATTCGATGTTGAAGAAATGATTGAAAATATTTTAGTATTATTTAAAACGGCAAAAACTGATAGAAAGAATAATATTACTTATGATATTCGTCCTGATAAAATGATTTACACGGACCCTTTAAGATTACAGCAAATTTTATTTAACTTGATTGGAAACGCGAACAAATTTACAGAACATGGTTCTATTAATATTAAAGTAGAAACTTCAGCTGACGGTAACTCATATATCTTTCAAATTCAGGACACAGGAATTGGGATCGAAAAATTAAAATTCGATATGATTTTCGATATTTTTAAGCAGGTCGACTGTTCGGTTGCAACAAGACGGTATCAAGGTGTGGGGCTGGGTTTGCATGTGTGCAAAAAACTCGTTGAAGCTTTAGGCGGAAATATTTCTGTGGAAAGTGAACTGGATAAGGGCAGCAAGTTTACCTTTACCGTGCCTATTACAGAGCAAGTATCGGAGCAAATCAGGGAGCGGGAAGTTGAAGAAATTGTTGAACTAAACAAGGAATTAAACATATTATTTGCGGAAGATGATGAAATTAATTTTAACTATATTCAGGAAGTTTTATCCTTATTAAACGTTTCTAAAGTTAAGGGTTTTTACGACGGACAAAGCCTGTTAGAAGAGTATATTAAAGATGATAACTACAATGTAATTATTCTGGACATTCAAATGCCAATAATGGACGGAGTAACGTGTTTAAAAGAACTTAGAAAAATAAATCCCTCCCTCCCCATTATTGCCTTAACAGCTTTTGCGGGCAAGGAAGATAGAAAAGCATTTATGGATTTAGGTTTTTCAGAACACATAGGAAAGCCAATGGATAAAGAGCGTCTGAATAAAATTATCAACGAGTTAGTAAGTAAATGATTAAAAGCAAAACCTATCAAAGAATTCAATGTTGATTTTAACCGAAATTTGTGTTTATACGTTGTTAAAATTTGAATGCAACCAACGTGATATCATCTCTCTGGTTATTTTTACCCTGATATTTTAGTATTTCGTTTTCTATAATCTGTTTTTGAGCATTAAGGGGCTTTTTATAGTTTTCGAGAAGAAGTTTGCGGAGGCGTTTTCTGCCGAACGGGAGGTTTTTTTCGCCTCCCACCTGATCAGTTAGTCCGTCCGAGGTCAGATAAAATACCATATCGTCTTCGATTTCGATTTCATGATTTTTATAAATAAAATCTACTTTTGATGTTGTATATCCTACGCTTTGTTTGTCTCCTTTAATGTGAAAAAATTCATCGTTTTTACAGTAATATAAAGGTATGCGCGCTCCGGAATAAGTTATTTTTTTATTTTCCGGGTCAAATATACATATACCGAGTTCCATGCCGTCATCGTTTATTATATCTTTTTGATTTTTGTTTGTATGGTGTAGGTTTTCACGGATAGTAATATTTATTTCCTGTATATATTTAGATGGTTGTTCGAAAATCGCAAAACTGCTTTTTTCCGTGAGAACTGCGCTTGCCATCATTGTCATTAATGCTCCGGGAACTCCATGCCCGGTGCAGTCAGCCAGTGCAATAATGGAGATATTGTCAAGGTTTTTAAAAGAGTAAAAGTCACCGCCTACAATATCCCGGGGTTTCCATAAAGCAAAATGGTCTCTAAACCCGAAGTTGTTTATCTCTCTATAAGGAAGAATTGACTGTTGTATGGTTTTGGCATAATTTATACTTTGCATGATTTTCCGGTTCTTTTCAAACAACTCCTGGGTTCTTTCTAAAACGCGTATCTCAAGCAGTTTTCTTTCTTCCTCAAGTACATTAATATATCTTTTAATTTCATCAGCCATAACATTATAGGTATCCGCAAGTATACCTATTTCATTATTTTTCTTTAAATTAATCCTTGTGCTGAAATCTTTATTTTTCATCTGATTTACGCTGTCCGTAAGCTCTTTAATTGGGCCTGAGATTTTGATGGATATTATTACGGTAAGGAATATACTTAATATGATTGATGCAATACCTACTGATATACTAAATACAGCTCTTTTAACCAATTCGCTATAGATAATCTTTTGGCTATAGGTCAACTCAATAATTCTCGATATTCTGTATTCACCTTCACGCCGGGGAAATCCAACGTATATATATCTTTTAATTGTGTTCAGGGTTTTATCATAGATTTCAATATCTTTTTTATTTCTATAGATATTTCTTAACAATATCCTTAGACTTTTATCAGCTTTTATACCTCTCAAAGTTCTTACATGCTGAAAAATTCTGATGTTATATAATAACGGGTTTACCTTTTTAAGTTTTGATGTAATTTTTGCAGGGTCAAGGTGTAGAATATATTGTTTAAAATCATCTGACCTTAAACCGATTTCAAGAAGGTAATTGTGGTCAGGAGTAGGCATATAAGCAAACTTCCTGAGCATCCCTGTTCTTGTTTCCGTTACAATCCTTTGTGCTGTAAATTTATTCCCTTTACGTATCCTATCAATGTATTTGAAAATTCTAAACTTACTGAAATCCATACCAAGGTCTTTTTTATACGTTGTTTTTATAATAACGCCTTTTTTGTTCAAGATGTAAAAGTCCATTTTACCTTTGAAAAGTCTTTTTAAAGCATTTAAATCAATTAAGGCAGGGTTGCCGTTTGCTTTTTTATAAGCAGCGAGAAACGGATTAAATGCTTTAATCATTTTATCTTCCAATGCATGATCAAGCATATTATAGCCGTTATTAATCATTTTTAATGTATTGACAATGCTGTCTTCAGTCTGTTGTTTTAATATTTCATAGTTATCGAGAAAGTTTTTCCGCGCAGCTATAAAATCAACGATTGACAGTATCAAGGATATTGAAATGACGAGTATAAGAACGGGAAACATTATTTCATATTTTAAGGGTTTAAATTTTGATTTCTTTTTCCTATGCATAAAACCTAGCTTTGTTTCTAATTTAAATAATTATTTAAAACATGTGAACTATTATAATATCAATGGTACACATATTTAAATTTTAAAAACTAATAGCTATATTAAAATACATGTTTTCAATAATACTGATTATTTACGTTATTTTACTATTATTTTTAAAAAAATTCAACATATTTTTTTTTATTATTGAATAAATTAAAGCGAATAATTATAAAAAAAAGTTGATATTTAATATTAATAGTGTAGAATATAAAAAATTGAAAGAGGTATAATTGAAAAGTAAACTTTTATATATTATACTATTCTCACTCTTTGCGCTAATTTATTGTGATAATACCTTAGAAGAACACCCTATAAATAAAAAATTAATCTATTCAATAAAAAAAGGAAATATAAAAAACGTTAAAAATTTATTATCAAAAGGCGCATCCCCGGACGGATACATCAGTTCATTTGGAAAAATAAAACCCGCGTTAATTACTGCAGTTAGAACTGCGAATTATAAAATAGTTGAAATACTTTTAAAAAACGGAGCTAATCCGGATTTTAAAGGAAACGCTGATACATCGCCTTTAATTGAAACGTGTTTTGCTGATGATAATTTAAATAAACATTTTAAAATTCTTAAACTGCTTATCAAATTCGGCGCTGATGTTAATATGCAGGTTTACGGTGATTCTGCTTTAGCATCAGCGGTTATGAAAGGCAACGTGAAAGTGGTTAAATATCTAGTTGAACATGGAGCAAATGTAAATACTGTTGATTTATTCGGAAATACTATTTTAATAAATCTATGCAATTTAAAAAATGAGCAGTACGAAATTGCAAAATATCTTATCAAAAAAGGCGCTGATATAAGGATAAAAAATCACAGGAATTTAACTGCCCTTGATTATGCTAAGAAACGTAAATTTAAAAGATTAATAAGCTTATTGCAAAAAAATCTTTAACAAATAAAGTTATAGTTACAGGGGGCTTAGAACATGAAAAAAAATTGCTTTCTAAGTTTTATTATTTTAGCGTTTACATTTTTCGTTTTGAACAATAATTTATATTCTGGAGAAACTTCCCCGGATGACAATTCAAAACGAGAAACTGAGAATTCTAATCAAAAATCCGCACAGAATGTTGAAACAAAGCAGACATCTAAAAAATCAGCTAAAAAGCAAAAAAAAGAAACAAAAATAAAAATATACGGTAAACTTGTGTACCGCGCTCAGTATATGAGAGACACATATAAAAATCACTGGGAAGACGGCACAAATTATCCTAATTTTTTGGAAAAGCATGAAAGGCAGCGTATTTCAGCACGATTGGGAGTTAAAGCATATTTAAGCAAAAAATTGTTTTTCAATATTGAAATCCGCGGCGGAGAAGGTACACGTTCCAGTGGAACGAGTTATGCTACTCTCGGTAGATGGGGGGATGAAAGGGGATTGTTTTTAACACGCGCGTATTGTAAAATATCATTACTGGACAACGCTTTAGAAATTAGATTCGGAAAATTCTGGAATGTTTTATACACATCGCATGCTTTCCCGGCTTTTTCATACGGCTCGGAAGGGCTTTATGAGAGGATAACTTTTAAAATGGGAAAACACAGTTTCGGCATAAAAATGGCTCAATACGTTCTTGAATACATTGACATGAATCAAGGGCCAGAGGCAAAGATTATCGGACCAAGTGGTGATTGGGACGGTTCAAAGTCTATATTCTCAAAATGGATGATTGC
>CALGPD010000215.1 GCA_937960625.1 uncultured Spirochaetia bacterium
TAATTACTGAGGGATATATAAAAAACACTCCGGTAAAACCGTATTTTCGTAAAACAGGAACAGCATTTTTAAATTGGGATTTTAAGCCATCGTCAAATGTAATTACAACGGGTTTTTCAGGCATAGAAACCTTATATCCTTTAATAAACCTGCATAATTTATTTAAAGAAACGGTTTTAAAACCTGCTGAATAAAGATATTTCATCTGGGCTTTAAATTTCCTTACGCTTATACGGTAATTTGACCTGTCTATTCTTGAACCTGAGTATTTAGTTATATGATGATAACACAACACGGGAATAGACATATATTTTCGTTGAACGGCAAATATATTAAACCCAAATCCCATTATTAATAAAATTATTAATACTATTTTTTTCATTTTTCTCCCAAAATCCTGTTGCAATTTGTTTTGATTTTAATTTCAGGTATATTAAATATAATATTTTACTAAATTATTTTCGGTTTTTTATTAATATACTTATAAGAATTATTTTTTTTTGTAATTTTAAATTTATATAGCAAAATGGCGGATAATCACAATGAAATATAAATTATTTTTTTTAACATTCTTAATTCTATTTTCTTTCACAAAAACAAATATTTTTACCGATAACACAGGAAATCAAAACACAGTACATCCTTCTAAAAATATGACTAACATCAAGGTTATGCATCAGATTGGCATGAAAAAATATAGACTTGGATTATACAAAAAGGCATTAATATATTTTAAACGTATTCTAGAATTAAAACCGTATAATAATGACGCGCTTTATAATTGTGCCTGTATGAATGCATTACTTCGTAAAGTTGATAATACAATTTTTTATTTGATTAATCTTATTAATATTAACAGAAAATGGAAAATCAAACTTTATAACGGGGTGGAAAAAGACTTCCGGTTTATAAAAAACCATCCAAGATTTATATTATATAAAAAATACTGGATACACGGTGTAAATACAAATAAATTGATTAACCACATAAAAGGGGAATACGCAGGAACTACCAAAGTCGATGATCCTGAACATCGTTTTGCAAAAACAATACAGTTTGAAATGATATTAAGCAGGCGGCAACTTAATATAGGTTCCGGTATAATAGGCATTTTACTTCAAGGAAGCGCGCATAAAGTTTATAAGCATGGAAATATATTTTTGCTTTATGCAACTTATCCGAAGTCATATGGTTATGAACACGGATTTTGTGGCACCTTATTATTAGAAATAAAAAAGCTTAACAAAAACTCTATAAAAGTGATTGGCGGTTTCTTTAAAAAAAGCCTGCATTCCAAAAAATACGAAAGATTAAAACAAATAAATATAGAAGGATTAATATTATTAAGAAATCTCATCGGAGAAATATTTATAAAAAAATGAAAATAAATTTTAAAATAAATCTTACCGCATATCATTTTTGATTTTTTAATATAAGTAAAAATATACAAATAAAAAATCGTGTTGAATTTTTGAGATATAGAAATTAACTTTTACATACAAAAAACCGGAGTATGGTAAAATGAATTACGAAGAAAAGATTAAATTAGTCAGTCAAATACCAATTCTTGAAGTTGCGGGAAGATTAGGTGTAAATGTTATTTCAAATACCTGTACACGTTGTTTACATCCTAAAAATAAAAAAAGCGGTTCTCATATTGAGTTTAACATAAAAGAAAATAATTATAGATGCCCTTGTTTAAGCGAAAAAGGAAATGTTATTGAACTTGTTGAAAACGTTCTAAATATTGACACTGAAGAGGCCGTAAAATGGTTATATGAAGAGTTTCATCTAACCATATATAAAAGTTAATAATGATATAGTTAAAAAATAACCCAATATATTAAGGTATTAGATTGGAAAATTGCAAAGTTGAAAAAAATGCAAATTATGCGGTATTATTCTTATCCGGAAGAATAGATATTATTGCTGCTGAAGATGTTGAAAAACAGGTTAATGATATCTTTACAGAAGGCATTGCAAATATTATTTTTGATATGAAAAATGTAATTTATTTTTCTTCCAGCGGTGTGCGTTTACTTATCTCTGCCAGAAACCGTACAAATGAACTAGATGGTAAGTTAGCCTTAAATAATGTTAACTCTACTGCTGAAAAAATTATGAATACACTTGGTATTATGGAGCATTATAAAATATTCAATTCATTGGAAAAAAGTATAGAATATATATCATCGTAAATCCAAAAAAGCTTCAATTTCATCAAAAATTCGCGTTTTATTTATTTCTTCAAACCATATTACATTATCAAAACGTTTAAATAAAGTATATTG
>CALGPD010000216.1 GCA_937960625.1 uncultured Spirochaetia bacterium
TAATAAAGGTGAAGTAATTAACCGAAGAGCAAATAGTTTATTGGCTTTATTTAAGCAGGAAAAGGAATGTTTGAATAAAGCAGTTATATCAGCAATTGAAATCCTCTCAGGTTTGGTAAATTTTGATTTATTTTATAATAAAGGGTTTAATTGGTTTAATTTCAAAATAGTATTAAATAACGGCATATACAACTATGATATAAAAGAAAAAACATATGTGAGCAAAGATTTAAATTATACAATTCATCTTATTGATGATTCCAAAACGTATAAATTAATTATTACGGATACAATTTTTTATAACATTAATGAGAAACTCCAAAGTTATTTTGAAAATTACGGAAAATTCGAAGATAAAGAATTATTTTATTATAAATTTTAAAATTAAAAAAGCTGAAACCGGTTAAAGTTTCAGCTTAAAGTAATTCTATATATTTTAATACTTTCTATTGTAATATCTGTTGCCATAATATCTCCGGCTGGTCTTTTGAGCATTGCTCCTTCCGGAAACTCTTAATAAATATCTATAAGCATTTGATTTATAATATCTTCTTGCAACAGCCGCGGGGGTATATCCGTTAAAAGTTACAGCTTTAACATTTGCGCCTTTGGAAATTAGTAAACGTATCATGGCAATATTGCCTCTCCATGCAGCGTAATGAAGCGCTGTCCAGTTACTGCTGGTTGCAAAATTAACATTTGCTCCGTTTTGAAGAGCCTTATAAACCTGCCTGTAACTGTTATAATAAGCTCCGCGGACAAGCAGTAAATTATTTCTAGCTAAGTTAGTACGGTTTACTGTATTATAACGCCGCCTTTTGTTTCTATAATTGTTATTATTGGTTTGGCTTCCGTCACTAGATATGCCTTCTCCAAAAGTAGAATTTAAAGCGCTTCCGCTGCTACCGCTTCCATATGATGTCCTTCCTGTATTAGAAGTGCGTCTTGTTCCATAATTTGTTCTGTTTGTATTGTTAGTCCTGTTTGTTCTATTAACTGCAACTGTTGTTGTAGACCGTCCGTTTAAATATGCGATTGCATAAGACGAGCCTCGTATAAGCTGAGCCCAGAACTGATAATTATATCTACGATCAACGTGTTCAAAAACCTTTTTCATGAAAGCTAATTTTTCTCTAATTTTGTAGTTAATTCCTCTTTCGTTTCTTAGGTTAACGTAATTGTACCTTGTAGATGCATTATAATTAATTAATGCGGTATAAGTTTCAGCCCAATCTTCTCTATAATTTGTCATTGCATAACGGGTAACGTAATTACTTCTATTACCATCCCGGGAACTCCAAAAAGTACTTCTCCATCGCCTTAATAAACTGTAATTAGTGTTATGGACAACGTGTCCGATTTCATGATGAAAAGTAGAAGAATACGCTTTACCTAGAATAATTCTTCTGCCACTAGCAAGGCCGGCCAATGCTCTATAACTAAAACCCCTTGCCAGATAAATTGTAAGTTTAAGTTTTCCAAGAAAAGACGTTGTATATCTTTTCACATGAGTTGCAATCATTCTTAACTGAGCTTCCAATTTGGAAATTTCGCTGTTTGTATGAGGAAGAACATAATAACTTCTCCAAACTTTTGCGTATCTTGAAAACTGCAGGTTGATAGAATATTCAGCGCAAATTTTCATAATGTTATATTTACGTAACAAACGTTGAAAATTTGGGTTATTCGTTGGATATATTCCTCCCTTTGCATCGGGTATACTGGATTTCTTATCAAAATCACTATTAAACTTAGTAATATAACTTGCTGATGCAGTGGAATAAACCCCTAGTACAATTGTTAGAATAATAATAATTTTTTTCATGGTAATTCACCTTTTTAATAATTGATAAAAGCTACTATATTATACAACACAAATCTTATGATTTTCAATTTTTTTTATTTTATTTTAATAACTTTACTGTAAAGATGCTAAACACATATATATGAAAAATATTATGTTTTGATGTTCTTAACTCCCGGGTTTGCTTATGTTTTTAAACCAGTCAGGATGATATTTTTTCATTACTTCTTCAATTTTATCGATATAAGCTTTATGCGTTTTACTGTCATAAAGTTGAATGGTTTTAGCCTCGATATAATTTTCAAGTTGGGCTATTAAATCCACAATTTCCTGATTCGCGGCAACGTATACTCTTTTAGCGTCATCGCTCATCCGGTTGTATTGTCTTACAAAATCAACTATATGTTTATGAAATCTGGTCATAAATTTTAATATTTCAATAACTTCTTTATAAATGTCTTTTTCAAGGCTGAGAAAAAGCTTATGCAATTTGTTAAGCTCGCTTTTTGCCTTAACTTTTCCATGAAGTTCTAACAATTTTTTCCATACCTTGTCTTCTAAAGCTTGAAGAAGTGACTTACCCTTTTTACCAACCATTTCAGAAATATGACTGAATAAATCTAAAAATTGTTCAGTGGTATATGCCAGCAACTGCATGATTTTTTTTGAAGAGTCTAATAAATGGACCCCTTTGATTTCATTGATCAGTTTATAATAATGCTTGCGGAGTTTATAAATATAATGAAGGTTGAAATCAACAAAGTTGTACAGCTGTAAACCGAGTATTGCTTTTAATTTCTTTTTGATTTCTCTCATCATGTTTTGATAACCGATTATTCTGTCTGTTAAGTATTTAGCAATATTAAGACTTCTAATCCGCCTTAAGTCCTTATCTATAAGTTTCATGGCATTTATTAATTTTTGTGCCTCTTTATATTTTTCAGTCAATACTTTATTAGCATATATATTATTAAAATGCCCGAATATTAAGATTAGTGATATTGATAAGGATAATATCAGTTTTTTTATCATACTTTTATACTCCATATATTAAAAACCGGCAAACAGGGTTTTCAATGCTTTTTTATTCGTTAACTCAAGAACAGCGGGTTTTTCTTTGAATTTTGCATTAAATGTCTTTACAATCCAATTTTTTAGAATATTGAATGATGAGGTTACCATTTTTCTATATATTTTTAAGCCTTTAGCTTTATCTGGGCTTTTAAAGAAATCTTCTGCTTGAGTAGATATATGTATATGATGAAATCTTCCAACAAACATTTTTACTAATTTAGTAAACTCAGGTTGAATTATCTCTTTAAGAGGTTTACCCGCAAAGTTAGTAATTTTAGGTTTGACATTTTTATAAAACTGATTAAAGTATTTTACAGCTTCTTTATTAATCATATTGTTAAGTTTATGCGCCCATTGTTTCATTTTAGCCAAACGCTTTTTATAATCAAAATGAACCTTAACGTATTTATGTTTGGTAACTTTCTTCCTTATCCAATGTGAAACCCATTTCCATACTTTCCATGTCCATTTTTTTATTCTTTTCCATATGCTATAAGCAACGCGTTTAACATAATCAGACACTGCGCTTATATAATGGCCTACCGTATGAGTGAAAAAATGCGTTACAGCATGATAACTTTTTACAGCTGCTTTTTTAATATCTTTGCCCACGGTAATTACAGCATTCTTAAGCGCATTCCAAATTTTAGCTAAAACATCGCCTAATATATGTTCCAGTTTTTCAACTATTTTTATCGCAAGCTCAAGGGGGTCAAAAGCGATATCTATTTTTATATGATGATGTTTACCTAATACTTTAATACCTAAATCAAGTTTCATTTCCGCTTTAGTTATTGATGCATTGATATTTAGTTTCATATAGTCAATGCCGAAAGTAGAAAGAATTTTTCCTAAAATTGGCCTTAATAATGGAATACCTCGGACTTTATGTAGAATTTTTTTCTCAAGTTTATCAAGCCCGCTTTTAAATGTTGCTTTTATATATCCGCTAAATGATGTCAACCCGCCTGTGTGAATATCTAGAGACCCTGAGAACGGGCCGAAACGCGCGCTGTCACATTTAAACGTTATCCCCGGACTGATATTAATATTTCCAATTCTGCCGCCAAAAGGCGCGATTTTTATTTCAACATTTCTAATTGAAACGAGTTTATCAAAAAATTTACTTGGTAGAAATCTTGTTAGAATACTAAAATTTTTCAAGTCTAACTTATTTATCTTAAATCCGAATAAAACTACTTTATCTACAGCGGAACATTTTATCATGCCTCCAACTTTTTCACCGAAGAAATCAAGTTCTTTACAGATAAAACCAAAATCATCAGGTTCTCCGGTTAAAAGATTAATGCCGATTTCAAAAGCAACGTCTTTAATCATAATATTGCCGACGCGTACACCAAACGGATGTCTCCATGTATCTTTCATTGATGCTTTAAATTCGACACTAACAGTTTCAGGATCAAAAACGAGTTCGGGTTCAAAATTCAGCCATTTATCCCATTTACTCGGTTTAACTTTCATTTTCATATCAAAGTCAAACTGCGGAAGCCCTCCCCTGATTGGGAGTTTAATTTTAAGGAACATGCTAAGGAGTTTTATTCTCGTTCCTAATAAAGGATTGATGTTTAAATCAAAATGAAAACCTTTTAATAGAGGTATATTAAAACTTAGGTTAAAACCGTCAAAAGCGATTTTAATGTTAAAGTCAGGTAAACGCAGTTTGAAAAACTTAGCAAGTAAGTTGCGTAATTCGCCTAAGAAATTAAGTTTAACATTAAAACATAAACCTAAGTCAGGGTCAAAGTTTAAGTGTAAATCTTTTAAATGTAGAAATTTAATAAGTTTGCCGAAACCGGGTATCTTGCTGAAATCAGGTAAACCGAATGCCATAAACCCTTTTTTAAAGATATGCATTCCAATCCGCCCGCTACGGTTTGCATACATTATGCGTAAATCTTTTACAGCTATATAGCTGCCGATTTGATTAATAACTGCCGGCATTTTTATTATGCCTTTCATGAAATTTAAATCGTTTAATGATAAGTGGTCGATTTTTAATTGAAAGTAAAAAAGTTCTTTTGCCGGGCTGTATAAAAATAGTAAATCCCCGGTTTTACTCCCTGCTCTTGCATCTCCTGCTATGGAAAAACCTTGCTTTATTTTTTTACCGGAAATTCTGCCTGATTTATTTCCATACTTTATTACAATATTATTTAATGAAATCTTTTTAGTGAAATTAACTACGCTTTGAGGCAAAGTAACGAGTTTTTTAATGATATTAATATCATTGAGCGTAATGTTGTTGAGGGTAAACTCAAAACCGAATAAACTCGTTGCTTTTAGATACCGTAAGTCAATTGTAGCGTTTTTATTCCAAAGCCTCATATCGCCTTTTAACACAAATCCGGGATTTATCAGCCTGTTATCTAAAAGAGCCCTTTTGTTTGCATAGGTAAAGTTAGCGCGTTTAACAATTACGTTTTTGCCGAAATTTCTAATTTGGGAAGGCAGAATTGTTGCTGCCCTAAATATATTTACATCATATAAACTAACATTATAAACCGTGGTATTTAAATAATAAAGCCCTGAATCTGATAGGTGTGCTAATTCAAAATCAGCTTTTTTGCCGAATAATTCAAGCTGGCCTTTGGCTTTTAAACCTTTTTGAACTCTTTTACCTTTAACAAAACCTGACTTGTTTGCGTATTTTAACGTTGTGTTAAAAATACCACTTTTTCTCGCAAGATTGTTAATTTCTTCAGGCATCCATGATGAGTGGGCAAATACGTTAATATCACTTAGTAAAGCACGGTTGATTTTAGTTTCAACGTATAGGATTTTAGTTGAATTATCATATTCAATATCAAAATCCGATTTAATACGGCCAACGTGTCCCTGCCCGGTTATTGAAATCCCGCCTTTAATATTTTTACCTTCAACAATTCCGCTTTTATTGGAATATATAATTCTGGCATTTTCCAGATATATATGATTGGCAAAATCTTTAGCTTCTTTTGGAATAAATGAAATTGCTCCCAGCGATAATTTATTTATGAATATATTTAGATAAAATAAACGGTTAGATTTAAGGTAATCTAATTTAAATTTTCCGGATACATTAGAGATATATGCAGTACCAGAAGATTTAATTCCGGCTTTAATCATTTTGCCATTATACATCCCTGATTTATTGGCAAATTCAAACAACGCGTTGTGTAGCCTGATTGAATGTCCAAAATTAGCTATAAATGAAGGAAGATTATAAGGTATAACTGAAGAAATTAGATCATATAATGATGTATTTGGAAAAGACGTTTTTACATAAGCAAACCGTTTTTCCGGCTCATAGAATAATTCAAAGTTTCCGCTTATATGCTGTATTATTGATCTACCGGTTATTTTAAAGCCTTTATCAACGTGTTTTCCCTCAATATTTGTATTCTTATTGGAATAAGTAATAACTGTGTTATACATTCTAAAATTATGCAAAATTTGTCTTGCGCTATTAGGCAGTATTGAGAATGTAGACGGCTCAAATCTTCTTGCTTTAATATTTAAATAATATAGGCCGTTGTCTTTTTTATAAATACTTTTAAATCTAGTTTCAAGGTTCCCAAGATATAATTTTCCTCTGGTATTTAAACCGGCTTCGATTCTCTGCCCTTTATAAATACCGGTTTTATTTGCATACGATAAATGTACTTGGCGTGTATACACGCTGTTCAGGTAGTTTTTTATATCATTTGGAATTCTAATTTCAATTCCTGGAAGTATCACGTTATATAATGACGCTCTGTTGAAATAAGTGTTCAGGTAAAAAAACCTGTTTGATTGATTATAATAAATTTCCGCCTTGGTTCTGACATTTGATAAAACCATTTCCGAATTTATGAATATACCCTGCTCAACCTTTCTTGAGTATAAAATTCCCGTTTTATTTACAATTTTTATCGTTGTTTTGCGCAAATTAAGCGAACTGACTATTGAAACAACGTCATTAGAGAATAAATCAATTCCTGAAAAATTAAACCTGTTAAAAGTTGAATTAAACTCATAAATATTATCGTTATTTGAATAATAGAAACTAAAAATTCCACGCGCATTACCGATAGCAAGGTTTCCCGTCAGTTTAATGCCCTGCTCAATTTTTTTGTTATTATAAACGCCGGTTTGATTAGCATAAATAAAACGGGTTCGGAACAATCTTGTTTTATTAAAAAAACTGCCTGCTTTACCCCGTTTAAGAAATGACGGCAGATAATTTCCTAATTTGGCGCTTGATAGATAAGTATTTAGATAGAGAAAATTATTCTCTGTATTATGATAAAGGTCAATAACCGAATATGAATTCCCTATTTTTACTTTCCCTTTAATAATAAAACCGGGTTCTAAATCAACATTATTAAATTTTCTCTTAGCTGAGGAGTAAATAAAAGTAGTATTAATGATTTTAAAATCCGGTATTAATCGTTTGTCCTTCTCCGGCAAAACTAAAATATTTTTCAATCCACTGTCTTTTATATGCGTTGTAAAATAAGTGAATTTTTCATTTGGGTTGTGCTTTAAATAAAAATCAGCTGTGCCTGCTGCTATTTTGCATTTTCCTTTAATTTCAAAACCTGCGTCTACCTTTTTAGAAAAAATTGTGCCTGATTTATTTGAATATGAAAAATCAGCGGTAGTTAGGTTAAAATTATCAAAAATTTTAGATGCATTTCCTTTAATAAAAGGTAAGCTTGACATTTTAACATTATTGATTTTAAAGCCTGTTTGAATAATACCCTGTATACTATCATAACGTATTTCAATGTTTTTAGCTGTTGCGTTTTTAATTCCAAAAGGGTTGTTAATTTGCCCGGTTGTTTTACTGAAAAAAGATATTTTATAATTGCTAGGGTTCAGAGTTATGAAGGTTTTTGAGTTTATATAATTTTTATCCCATTTAGATAACTTAATTTTAGTGCCTGAACTAACATCAATTTTATTAATTTTTATAGGATTTCTCGTTGAATATATCTTAATGGATGGGTTATAAGCAAAGACTCTCATGCCGGTATTGGCATCGTATAAAATGGCATGCGTTCCGGGAAAAGTAAAATGAAAGTATAAATTATTCTTTTGAATATAGATATAAGTGTTTAAATTGACTGCTCGCAGACCTAAATGCCTTATTAATGAATATGATAATTTGGCAAACCCTCTTCCTAAGTTTGTGTTTGCTTTTATTTTTACACCTTTTGGAGTTAGAGTAATTTTGGCTTTTTTGATATAGATAAATTGTTCAATAAAAGCTAAATTGTTGATAAATGATAAAGTTCTTTCAGATACATTTGCTGTAATGTTGAAATCAGTTGGAGAATTAATTGAGCCTTTAAAATTAATTTTGCTTGATTTGGTAATTAAAGCATATTCTCCCGAGTTCAGAACCGTAAACCAGAACTCTCCAACACCGTCAACGTATATTCCTTTTTTATCAGGAGAATTTTGCATTGTCTGTTTAATTTTTTGAATAATCTGCCTTTTTGTAAGCGAATATGAGTTTATTGAAAAAACTGATAATAAAAGCAATAATATAATTAGGGGCATAATTCTTTTATTCACAATAACTCCAATTTTTTTAATTGACAATTATACAATTTAAATGTATAATAGCGCATATTACTTGATAATTATTATATTGTCAAATGAATTTCATAGGGAATAATGAAAAAAATAAAATTAATAATTTTACCTCTATTTATATTTTTATTTGCCGCGAATACAATATTTTGTGGTGAGCTGCCAAAAGATAACAATAAGGCTGATAACCAAAAAAAATCAAATCTAAAGAAAAAAACTTCCAAACTTAAGTCTGGAATTAATCCTGACTATTTGACTATTGGTATGAGTTTTTCCTATGTTAATCAAAACGTTTTCGCGGAACCTCCTAAATTTGACAATGATGCTGTTTTTTTTGCTTACGAATTAATTGTTGAATTTCAATATTTATTTAAAAGTGTGTTGTTGAACATAAACTTTGAATATTCGAATTTTGATACTGAAATTCATTTTTCAAATACTTCCTCAGGGGATTATTCTGCTACAGAAAAATGGAATAAAAAGGTTCTTTCTTTTATTTTAGGATATTCTAAAGAACTTTCAAATAACCTTTTACTTATTTTTCCGGCAGTCGGATTTGGTTATGGTGATCATCAAAATCCCTCTTCTTATTCAAAACACCGGACAGAATTATATTATTTAATTATAAACGCAAGATTTTTTATAAAAGCAAGCAAAGCTTTTGTTATTGGCTTTAATTTAAACTTCAATATTTTATTATCTCATGTAGGGTCTTACGATCATCCTACAAACGGTGAAGGAACCTCTGTTTTAAGAAAGGGAGTTTTCTTTAGTTTTAAAATACCTATGCATTTTAATTTAAGCCGGATATTTTTTATTTCCCTGACACCATGGATTTCATACTTTCATCACCCTGCATCAGATGCTTTACACATTAATACAGGCACCGGTACTAAAGTAAATGTCGAATATCATGAAATTCACATGTTTTCAGCAGGAGCAAATCTTTCATTCGGGGTATATTTTTAATGAATAAATATAAATCTTTATTATATATTTTTATACCCGTTTTGCTTTTCGTTTTCAATACAACGTTTTACGCGCAGGATGATGTTAACAAATATCAAAAAGAACTTGAAATGCGGAAAAAACAAAACCGAAACAATGGAAATAATTCTCAAAATACAAATAAGATCAATAATAATAATCAAGATATTGATGTATCATCTTTTTGGACTGAAAGTTTTGCGTTATCTCTTGGAATTGAAATGGCATATGGAAATTCCAGATCTACTGTTGGAACTTATGAAATTCGTTATTCAACTTCATATAAGGAATTATGGGATATTAATTTTTCAATCCAAGGTTCTTATGGAGAATCACTTGATACGAGCAGTAATAAAATAGCTAAAGATAGAAGTGACCATACTTTAAATTTCGTACTGGATCGTTGGTTTTTACGTAAACTCATTGCTGCAAATTATAATACTACTTTAACTACAAATGAATTTTCAAACATTTTTCTAAGATGGTCAAACGGTTTAGCGTTTAAAATACGCCCTGTTAATATATGGTGGCTTCAACTCACGCTTTCAATTTCTCCGGCTGTTGAATATACCCGGACATATGACTTGATAACGAGAAAAACAGAATGGAGAATTATTTATCAGGCAGAGATGAATATTAACCTTGACAAAAAACAAAGCGCGGTAATAACAACGAACTACACTTTCACCCCGAAATTTATTGACTATTCAGACAACCGTTTTAATTTAACCGCCGGGCTGAATGTTAGGTTTATTAAAATATTTAAGCTGTCGGTTAATTTCACTTATGACTTTGTTTCACAACCTCCAAACAGTTATACAGGTGTAAAAAAATCCGATTATAGAATTTCAACCAAACTAGGCATCAATTTATAAATACTTGTTTTCTATTTAATTTATAATTAATGTTTTTTTTTATCTATAGATTTATAAAAGTGTTATAATTATATATCATTATGGAGGTTCGCTTATGAAAATTAAAATTTATCTGTTTGCGGTTTTTTCATGTTTTTTTCTATTATTTTTTTCTCAAAACTCGCAGGCGCGTCAAAACGTTGTTATTAATCCCGGAGATGATATTCAAAAAGCAGTTAACAATGCAGGTAAAGATACCCGTATCATTTTGAATGCCGGTGTTTATACTGTGAATAAAGCAATAAATATATCAAGAAAAACTGAAATCGTAGTAAGAGGTAAAGGTAAAGTATCTATAATTTGTACCTCTACTCAAGACACGGTTTTCAATATTAAAAACTCATACAGAGTTATATTATTTAATTTGCATTTAACCCATAAACCCGTTGCAACGGGATGTTCCGAAGGCGTTGTAAATATTGTTAAATCTAAAGAAATTAGAGTAATGAATTGTGATATTAAC
>CALGPD010000217.1 GCA_937960625.1 uncultured Spirochaetia bacterium
GTGTTAACGCGGGGTCAATTGATGAAAAAAAATACGGTGAACCTACTCCTGAAGCTTTAGTGGATTCTGCTCTTGACCATATCAAAATATTGGAAGATTTAGATTATAGAAATATTAAGGTTTCTTTAAAAGCCCATGATGTGGAAACAATGGTTAAAGCTTACAGGATAATGAGTGAAAAAAAAGATTATCCTTTACACCTCGGTGTAACTGAAGCAGGAACAAGTTTTCAGGCTACTGTAAAAAGCGCAATCGGTATAGGTTCATTGCTTTTAGACGGAATTGGCGATACTGTGCGTGTGAGTGTAACAGGTGACCCGGTTGAAGAAATACGTATTGCCAAAGAGATTTTAAAAAGCCTGCATCTAAGAAACTTCGGCCCTGAAATTGTTTCCTGTCCTACATGCGGACGAATTGAAGTGGATGTTATTAAAATTGCAAACGAAGTTGAAAGACGCCTTAAAGGAGTAAATAAATCTATTAGCGTTGCTGTTATGGGGTGTGCGGTAAACGGACCCGGTGAAGCAAAGCATTGCGATATTGGCCTGGCCGGCGGTAAAAACGGACGTTTCGTTTTAATTAAAGGCGGTGAAATTATTGACCGCATTCATGAAAGTGAAGCTATAGAAAGGTTATTGGAAGAAATAGAAAAACTATAGTTTAAGTATCCTGAATATGTATGGTTTTATTTTTACCTGTAAATTTAGCTTTATACATAGCTTTATCTGCAAGTATTATTAATTCTTTATAATCATCCGTATCATCAGGGTAAGTTGAAATTCCTGCGCTGACAGTAACGGGTTTATTTTCCAGTTCGTTTAATTTAATCGTTTCTATTGCCTGATTTACACGTTCGGCAAAAGCTATTGCCCCGGCTTTATCAGTATTAGGTAAAATAACAACGAATTCCTCGCCTCCGTATCTGCATGGCATATCTTCTTTTCTGATTGTATCATTTAGGGTATGGCCGATTTCCTGTAATAATAAATCTCCGGTTTTATGTCCGTAAGTGTCGTTAACCTTCTTAAAATCGTCCAAGTCAAAAAATAACAATGATAAAGGTATTCCATAGCGCTTTGAACGGTAATATTCCTTCTCAATTGCACTATCAAAAAATCTGCGGTTATATATAAAAGTCAACTCATCAATAAGCGTAAGCTTGGTTAAAAACTCATAGATATGGATTTCAACAAAAGTGGGGTTATCAATCATTTTGTTAATATTAATAAAATAATCAAGAATTGCTACTCTTAAGCCCACATCTCTGCCAAGTTTTTCAGCTAAAAGATTTCTATGTTTCATTATATCAGACCAGTATTGATTTGCTTGATTTTCAGTTAAATCAATATGAGTAAGTAATTTTAGGAACTCACATATAACACTTTGTTCTACATTTCCTTCATAACTGCTGATTATTTCATTTACAACGAATTCTTCATTATGTGGCGCCAAATTTAAAATTTTAACTATTTCTTTTTTTAAATTTGATGAAGTTTTGTCCATGCTTAATTACCCTGTTTACGAATTAGATATTCTTCTTTTATAAAATTTATTTAAATAATAATGCAAATAAATAAATTTTCAAATAAAAAAAGAAATATTGGTTTTGCTTAATTAATCTTTATAATATTTTACAATACAGTTTTTACCCTTAGCTTTTGCTTTATACATGGCAGAATCCGAGAGTTTTATTAGTTTTTTAATATTATTTGCATCCTCCGGATAGTTTGCAATTCCTCCACTTATGGTTACGTTTCTCTCAACACCATCAAACTTTATTTTTTCAATATCTTTTCTAATCCTTTGAGCATGAATAAATGCTCCGTCCTTAGTTGTTTCAGGAAGAATAATTACAAATTCTTCTCCTCCGTATCTGCATGCTAAATCCTCAGAGCGGGAATTTCTCATTATACTCCGGCTGAGGGTTTTTAATACATCATCACCAACTTGATGCCCGTAAGTATCATTTATTTGCTTAAAATCATCAAGGTCGAAGAAAAATAATGAAAGTTCATAGCCATGACGGATAGACCGGTTGAATTCTTGTTCAATAGCATTGTTGAAAAATCTCCGGTTATATAACCACGTTAATTCATCTATAAGCGCCAGATTAGCTGTTATTTCATAGAAATGCATTTCAATTAATTTAGGGTTAGATAAAAGTTTTGTAATATTCACAAAATAATCATGCATTGCAACGCGTATACCAATTTTGCGGTTTAGTTTGATTTCCATTTCATTTTTATTTTTAATAATTTTTTTCCAGTGTTTTCTTGCTTCACTTTCAGACATATCAAGATGGGTTAAAATTTTTATCAACTCTGAATAAAAAACAGTAAATTTTTGCGATAATTGTTCAACAAGCTTTTCCTCATCGTTTTCAAAATTGTTTAGATATTTTAAAATTATTCCTTTAATTTCATCATAATTCACATCTTCTTCTTGCATTATCAAAAAACACCACCATTATATATAAATTGGCAGATTTTAAATTTATTTGACTTCATATTACATAATATCGGAATTTTTTTTAATATAATCCCACCAAAAATTTTTATCAAACTTTCTTCTTTCAACTCCAAAATAGCTTTCAGTAAGATGAATTTTAGCAATTTCAGGGTCGAAGGGAATAAAAAAAGAGACCGCGGTTCCGTCATCCGGTTTATCCGGTATAGGCACACTTTCAAGGGATTCATGAAAAATTAAATACCTGTTATTTATACCAAATTGTTTCATCATAGAAAATATTGTTGCAAATCCAAGGCCTTCACCTTCGGAATTATCAACTTTATCTGACCTAAAAAAATCAAGCACTGAATCAAAGTCATTAGCAATTGAAAGTTTTTCACGTACTCGTAAATTTTGCGCGTAAGATAACGGATTTTCGTTAATTACAACGAATAAAATACCCATTTCACTAAAAGAAAGAAATATTTTTATTTTTATGTTTTTTTCTTTGACCATTTTGTTAAACTGTTCGTGTTTTGGATGTGAGTCAGAAAGAATTTCTTTCAGTTTATCAAATTCAATTTTTTTCTCTTTCATATCTTCGGATAATATTTTTTGGGAAAAATGTTCTGCATAAACAGACTTTGAATTTGCTTTAATTCCGTTTATTATTAATTCTTTTACTACAGCGTAAATAAAAATCCGGTAGTTTTTGTCTTTTTTATATTTTGCCAAAATAGTATCGACAATCCAGTGAAATTGTTCTTTATGATGTTCTGACATTAAAACCGTTGTGAAATAAAAGGAATGTTCTTGCTCTATAAGTTTGCGTATTTGTTCTTTTTCAATATCCAATTATATCTCCTGATATTATTTAAATAAAATCTACTTTTATTATTTTTTTCTTTTCAGATTCTTTTTTAAATAAAATTACAGTTATATCATCATTAACCGTGCCCCATTTTGTTACCTGGAAAAAAATTTCCTTCATGATTTCCTGTGCGCTTAGATGCGCGTTTTTAACAAGTATATTAGTTAATCTTTCCATCCCGAATTTACCCTGTTTTCTTAATTCTTTTTCTGATGAAAATTTTTCTTTATCAATATCAGGATTAAAAATTTCCCATGCTCCATCAGTTGCAAACATAACAATATCATCCTGCTCTAGTTTAAATCGTGTAGTTTTTATTTTTGTAGGAATTTTTGGCAGAACTCCAATTAAATATCCCTTTAAATCAATAAATTCACATTTTCCTGTTTTTGCGCGGTATATTACAGGAGGTATTTGCGTTCCTATTACTTCAAAATTTCCTTTATCATCAAAGCATCCTAGAGTAAGCACAACGTAGAGATAACTGTTTAATCTGGTTACTATATTTTCATATATCGGAGCGTTAATTGTATGTAATACTTTTTCAGGGCTGGATAAAGGATTTTCTCTTATTACTGCTGAAACCATACTCTGTGTCATAAGCATTATTAAGCCGGAGTTAATGCCATGGCCGGATACATCTCCAATGGAAAACCAATGCCTTTGATTATCTTTATTTATAAAAAGGTCATAATAATCTCCTCCAACTTCTGTCGCGGTATGCATTTTCATACTTATATCGTATCCTTGAATTGTTTGGTGTTTTGGAAGTATACCTTCTTGAATATCTCTGGCAACATCTAATACAGCCTGAGATTGAACAACTTTATCGCGTTCCTCAACCAATTTTGCGGTTGTAATTCCCATTGCAGCTATTCCGGCGAAATATTGCAGCATCTCAAGGTCGGTTTCTTCAAATAACGCAGAAATCATCCGGTTATCAAGATATAAAATGCCTAAAAGTTTTTTGTTCGCTTTTTTGTCTTTTTTATCTATGGATATTAAAGGTACTGCAATAATTGAACGTAGATTATTTTTTATTACAGACGGCTCCAACTTATACCTTGCATCTGTTTGTGCATCTTCAACGAAAAGTCCATTCATACTGTTTTCAACAATTTTTAAAGCAGTTTGGCTGATAGTATTAATTAAATCTTCCGGGTTTTCACCGGTTGTTGAAGATTTTATATATAAATTTTTATTTTTATCATACAATAATAAGAATCCGCGTTCCGCAGTTACAACAATCAGCGCTTTTTCAAGTATTTTATCAGTAAGTTCATCTATATTAAGAATGCCGGATATTTCTTTTCCAATACCCATGATAAAATCTAGTTCTTTTAAACCTATCATTTGGGAAATTTTATTTGAATAAGATTTAGAGGATGATAAGTTTGAAAAATTTGATGTTCCTGTAAAAGTTGTATTTGTGATAGTTGAAGAAGTAGAACTGTCTTCCTTATCATCAAAATTTATTTTACCTCTATCTTTTAAAGATGTACCGAAACCGAGTTTATGTCTAAGTATTTCATATTCATGTAGAGCGCCTATGTCCTTAAAAATCAAATACGCTTCCTGTAAAAATTCAATTCCCCGCGGATTTGCAATTTCATGTAAATGTAATCCGGCTTTTAATAGTAAAAGAGCTTTTTGATAAACATTATTTTTTCCTGTTTCATATTTGAGTAGTTTTTTCCGTGCGTCAAGCCAAATACGGATTGCCTTGTTTTCCTTGTTTTGAAACCAGTTAAACATTCCTCTTACCTTATCATATCCGGGAAAAAGCGTCGGATAGATTTCAATTTGTTTTTTGCCTTTTTTAAGCAGTTTTTTTACTAATTTTAACTCTCCTTTAACAGATTTTCCTGATGAAACGGATAATATTATCGTTTCTGCTAAAAGAGTAAATATATCGGAAATTTCAAATATAAACAGTTTTTCTTTATTCACTCTTTCATAGCAGCGTTTAAAATAACGCATGGCATTTGAATACCTTTCTTCTTTTAGATAAATTAACCCCATTATTTTTTCGATAATTGCAATATGAATAGGGTCATCTTCATCTTTAATCTTTTCAAAAGCTGTTAAAGCATTTTCTTTTGCTTTGTTTAATGTACCTTTTGCGGGGTTGGCTCTTATAAAACAATACTTTGCATCTAAAATATTAGCCCAGCTTGATTCCCTTTTATCACCGTTTATGCCTGCAATTTTTCCTAATTTTTGAACAATAGGGGGTACTTTATCAAGCAAACTCGCGGAAAGATACGTTAATCCTAATCCTCTTAAGGCGTGCATAATTTCCCATTTATTCCCGAGCTCCTCATATAGTTCTATTGCTCTCTCAAGATGTTTTATTGCCATAGGTATTTTATTAAAGAAATAGCAAACCATACCAATCAATCTTGAACACGTTGCCAATGTACTTTTAAAGTTTTTCTTTTTAGATATTTCCTCAGCCATGTTTAAACCTTTTTCAAGGTAATAAAATGCTGTATCCGTCTCAGGCATAGGTTTTAAAGCATGACGGTAGCCATACATTGAATAGAGAAGGGCAAGTTTTTCCTTATTATTTATTCTTTCCGAGAGATTTAAACCTATTAAAATATACGTTGTAATATCCTGCCTATCTTCTTTGTAATAATAAAAAGCAAGATTGATACATAACTCAATCGTGGTAACGTGTAATTCCGAAATGTTTTTGTAAGCTATCTTTCCAGTAAAAAATTTGGTGAATTTTTTGTGTAAAAATTGTAAGAATCTTTGTTTATAATAACTTAATTTTAAACCGGTTTTTGAAACTGGTATTTTATTATTTAATAATTTTATTGCATCATTAAAAGAGTTAATAGCTTTACTTTTTTTACCTGATTCAAAATAGCATATAGCAATATTTTCCAAAGCCTTAATTGTTCTAAGATGATTGTCTTCAAGGGTAAGAACTTTATTCAAATGTTCAATAGCTTTATGATAATCTCCTTTGAACCGGAAAATTGAAACGAGTTCGCCGTGAATCCTGCTTTCAAATTGCTTTAAATTCCGGTTTTCTCTTTCTAATTCAACTATATGTGCTGAAATTGCCGCATCCTTAATATCTTTTTCATATTTTTTTATTAATGAGTTATATAAATCTCGTTCGGATATTAAATCATTGCTTAATTGATTTAATTCTAATTCCTGTTTTCTTTTATTTATTAACTCTTTTTCGTTTGGGTCTAATTTATACTTAAAAGCTTTAGAAACAAATAAATCCAGCATATAACGTTCATCAATGGCATGAATCGATGACTTTATATGTTCAATCTCGTTGTGAATTGAACTTGAATTTTGTGCCATCCATTGTTCTTTGCATTCTAGGCTTTGTAAAAAAAATTCTAGTGCCAGTTTCATATTGTACAGGCCTTTAGCTTTTCTACCTGCCTTAAAATTAGCATACATTGCTTTTTGTATCCGCTGGCTTCTATTAAAATGATAAGCCAGCCGAAATTCTATATCGGTAATATAATTTTGATTTTTTTCCCACTCATTTTTTAAAACCCAGGCAATTTGTTCATGGATTACTGGGCGGTAAATTTCTTTTATTTGTTCATATAATAATTCACGGATAGTTGAATGAATAACTTTATAATATTCATTATTATAACTTGCATGTATTATTATTTGTTTATTAATTAGCAAGTTAAATATTTCTTTAAGGTTAGTTTTAATTATATTTTTATCCGTTGTATTATTATCAACCATTAGGTAGATTTTATATAATAAGTCAAAATGAAAATCATAGTTAAGCGAAGCAATATAACTTGCCAGTTTTATTTCCTCAAAAGTAAGATTGTCTAATTCTTTTATAACATAATCTAAACCGGTTTTTGAAATTGGTATTGTATCTAAAAGGTTTAAATCAACTTGCCAGCCCCGTATATCATCATAGAAAAGTATTTTTTGTTTTTTAAGGTTTTTAAGTGTTTTTTTTATAATTTCAGGATAACCTGATATTCTTTGATATATTTTTTCTGAAAATATTTCGGTTGTTTTAGTATTTTCTCCAAGCATTGATTGAATTAAAGAGCAGGTTTGTTTTTTATCCAAAGGTTTTATTTTGATTTTTTTAACATATTTCTGTTTAGAGGTAGCTGTTAATATTTTGTATAATAATGATTTTTCTTCAATTTTTTTATTATCATATGAACAAATAAGAAGATTATTTGTAAGGTGATTTTTATCAATTAGATAATTTAAAGTTCTTAATGTATTCTCGTCACAGTAATGAATGTCATTGAAGACAAGTATCAACGGTTCGTTTTTATCTTCAAGAGTATTTAAAAAGGTTGATATAACATCAATTATTTTATTAACTTCTGTTTTTGTATGATTTTTTCCTGTTTCATCTAAGTTGATTTCAAAATAGTCTTTTATTTCCGGTATATAGTCAAAGAGATAATTAATATCTTTAGACATACAATTTTTTAGTTTATTTAGCTTTTCGGCTCTTTGATTATTTGATTTAGTATCAAGATATTTTAAAAATTTTTTTATTAAATAAATAAACGGTTCAAAAACATCTTTTTGCTCTGAAAAAGGTTTGAATAAGGTGGTTAAAAAAAACGCGTTGTTTTTTAATACTAAATTTGTAATTGTATAAGGAAAATTCGTTCTATCCAAACCGTCTTCCATATCCAATAAAATTATTCGGCCTTTATCATTAATAGATTCAATAAAGTATTCAGAAAGTAATTGTATTTCATTTTCTCTGTGAATAAAATCAATGTTATAATTTATCTTACCCCGTAAATCGTATAACCCTATTTCAAAATCCGTGTGATAATTTCCGTAATTTATATCTTGCAAACAATTAATTAAATCTATCTGTAATCCTTTTATACTTTGATATCTGTCATTCGCTTCTTTTGAAAGCAGCTTTAGAATAATTTTATCAAATATCACCGGTATTTTTTTATTTAAAGAAGAAGGTACAGGCGGTTTTTTTGCACAGTGTGAATAAAGTATTTTATGATTATCTTCATCTGTAAACGGGACTTGATTAGTTAATAATTGAAAAAATACTATACCAAGGGAATATAAATCAGAACGGTGGTCAACACTGCGTTGAATCATGCCTGTTTGCTCGGGAGACATGTAATGATAGGTTCCGCCAAATCTGGCAGTTGTATTTCCGATGATTTGCGCAAATTCAAAATCTAACACCTTTGCTATTGGTTTACCGTTTTCAGTATTAATGCTTACAAAAATATTTGACGGTTTAATGTCACCGTGTATCATATTGTTTTGATGAATATGTTCTATCGCGGAACAAACCTGAATTAGTATTGTGAGTATTAAAGCAAAGGGTAGTTTTTTTTTCGTTTTTAATAACTGAGAAAGATTAAGCCCGTCCAGATATTCCATAACAATATACGGAATTTGGTCTAGTTCATCAATTTCATAAATTTTTATGATGTTTTTGTGCTCGCCTAATTCTAGTAATGTTCCGGCTTGTTGCTTAAACCGTTTAATATGTTCCTGATGTATCAATAAATCAGAATGAAAAACTTTAATTGCCGCGTATTTTTTTCTAATAACATCGTAGGCATGGAAAACTTCTGCCATGCCTCCCGAACCTAAGCTGCGGTCAATTTTATATCTGTTCGCAAACGTAAATTCGTTTTGATTGGAATCAAGGACTGACATTATAACCCCTAGGAAAAAGCGGAAAACTCATATACAAAAATGTAAAATTTGAGCTTAACTAAATTATTTTGTAATATTTAAGAGGATATGTCAACTGTTTTATTCGTTATTTTATTTTCATAACAATAAAGGAAATATCATCGCTTTGTTCTGCGTTTCCAACGAATACTTCAAGGTCATCAATTATTGCTGAATTTAATTTTTCAGCGGATTTTTCAGCATTTTTAATAATCATTGATTCAAGGCGGTCATTTCCGTATTCTTCACGCACTTCACTCATAGCTTCTGTGATTCCGTCTGTATACAGATAAACAATATCACCGGAATTTACTTTGAGCTTCATATCCTGATATTTTACATCGGGCATTACTCCGGTTGGAGGTGTTTCACTGGTAACCTTTTTGATTTTTTTATCATTTGCAGAATAAAACTCAAGAGGGCCGTGTCCCGCGTTTGAAAATATAAGTTCGTTGGTTTTTTTGTTGAAAATAATAAAAAACATGGTCGCAAACAGCCCGGGCTGAATACTATCGGCCAAACTGTTATTTGTTAATTCTAACAAACGGGCAGCACTCTGGCTTTGTTCTGTTAAGTAATTTCTAAATACTGTACGAATCTGAACCATTATAAGAGCAGCGGGAATACCCTTTCCTGCTACGTCACAAATTATTGCGCCGGTCCGGTTTTCGTCAATTTTAATGAAATCATAATAGTCACCGCCTACACCTAAAGCTGAACGGTAGAAACCTACAATTTCAAGTTCATTAGTTTCATACTTATCTTTTGGTATAAGCGCCACCTGAATGCCTTCTGCAATTGAGAATTGTTCTTCCATGAGTTTCTTTTTAATCTTAGCTTCCTGAGCGTCTTTTAACTCTCCGGTCATTTTATTGAACTCTTTGGTTAACGCTCCGATTTCATCTTTTGTCATTACTTTAATTTTATGGTCAAGTTCGCCTTCTCCTACTTTTTTTACTCCGGAAGCAAGGTTGTAAATCGGTTTAATCATAATTGTCGCAAAAATAATCGCGCCTAAAATACCTAAAATAATCATTGCCGCGCCGATTATAATATTCCACTCTGTTAGTTTTTCTCTGGTGGCATTTACAGTGTTTTGTATTCTTTTCGTTGTAAATGTAATTCCAACAATACCAATCATTTTTGTCCGGTTATCGAGTAATTCTTTTGTTAATTTATCTCCCGCCTTAAGGTTTAATACTGCTGAATACATTTTATATTCATCCTTTAGATTGGCCGGGTTAAATTTTGGCAGTACTAGAATTGAGCCTTTACCGTTTTTTATAGTAAATTGTTTTATTCTATCAAATAATTTTTTATCATTAAATGATTCAGGTAAGCCTGATTTATTTCTAATTAATTTTATCCATGCGAAATTACCTTTTTGAGTATCAAATCCCCATTTAACAACAAAGGATTTTTTAATATCATTATCTTTATCTGCAGCTTCAAGGTTTTCGGAAATTACTGTATCTCCGGCTGCAATTGAAAATACGGCTGAGCTTTTAACACTGTTCATTATTACCTTAATACGCTCTAAACTTTCATTAGACAACGTGTTTTTAGTTGAACTTTGTGTTATTAATCCAAGTATTACAGTACCGATTGAAACTGTTAATAAAACAACTATCAATACAAGGAACGAATATTTAAACCTTAACCCGAATATACCTTCTTTAAGTTTTACTTTCTTTTCTTTAGGTTTTTTCGTTTTATCAGGTTTCTCTTTTTGCTCTGTCGGCTCTTCTGCCGGTTCTGCCATTTCAACAGCTTCAGCTTCTTGTATTGGTTCTGCCATTTCAACAG
>CALGPD010000218.1 GCA_937960625.1 uncultured Spirochaetia bacterium
GGAAAGAGGGGAGTATCCTGATTTATTCTTAGCATTTACATCTGCGCCTTTTGTTATGAGGATTTTTATCAATTTTCTTTTTTTTTCTTTTTCAAGTGTAAATACTCTTGCGGCATGGATTAATGCAGTATATTTATTTTTAGATTTTGCTTTTATATCTGCATTTTTAGATATAATATTCATAACGAGTTTATATAATTTATCAGTATTCTTTTTTGGAAACATAGAATTTAGTTTCGATATGGCATAAATTAATGGAGTTTCTTTATATTGGTTAGTTATATTAATATTAATCCCTTTATCAATCAATAATTTTGCAATGTCAACGTGTTTTCTCTCTATTGCAAGGTGAAACGCGGTTTGCCCGTTTTCGTCTTTTACGTTGATATTAGTGCCTTCTTTTATTAATACCCTGACTTTTACTTTATCGCCTTTAATAATTGCTTTTTTCAGGTCTTTATCCATCTTGCTGCAAGAAGATACGAATGCGGCAAGCATAATTAGTACTACTATATGATTTTTCATAATCTAACACTCCGGAATTTTGTTTTATAAATTTAACAACGGTTTTAATAAAATAATAAATTAAAATAATGACTTTAAAGTTTCTCTGTGTTATTAATAATAAAGTGTATTTGCTTAAAGAGGTAGTGTCAATGAAAAAATATCTTATTTTGTTAATCTTATGCGTTTCTGTTAATTTATTTTCATCATCAAAAAGTACTATGCACGGTGTATATGCTCTTGCGCTATCAAACAAATCACAAAGCTTTGCCGTTGGGTTTAATAGTAAAGTAAAAATATTTAACCTTAGAACTAATGTGATTTTAAAAATATACAATGTAGGAAATTTTATTAGAGGATTAAGGTTTTCAAAAGATGATAAATATATCGCTGTATGGGGTTTTTACGGAACGTTGAAACTTATTAATACGAAAACCGGAAAAATAAAAAAATTGAGGTTGTTCACAGAGCGGATTATTAATTTAGACTTTTCTCCTGATAATAAACTTCTCGCGGTTATAAACAGAATTGGCAAAGTTAAGATAATTAGGCTATCTGATTTTAAAGTCATTAAAAATTTAAGAACAAATTCATATGCAAGCACTTTCGTAAAGTTTACTCATGATAATAAATATTTCGTTACAACGGGCAGGAGTAAGAAAGTGAATGTATACCGGGCAGGAAGTTATATATTAGTCAAAACTTTTTCAACAGGGCATTCATTTTTAAATTCTATTACTATTTCCCGTAATAATAAATATTTACTTACAACGGGATACGCAAAAAAAGTTCAGTTATTTAATTTTAAAACAGGGAAATTATTAAAAACGATAAACTTTAGAACCCGTGTCTGGGGAGCAAAATTTCTACCGAATAGAAACAACTTTGTGATAATTAACGGAGAATCAGGCTTATTAAAATTAATAAATATTCATAACAGCAAGACTGTAATTAATTATAAGACCGGAAGACATGAAAACTATACGTTGTTGTCTTTAAGTGAAAACGGGAAATATTTCATCACAAAAGACAATTCTTATATGGTTAGTTTATGGAATACTTTCAGTCTTATAAGAAACAAAAGATTTATTCAAAGATAATGTGGCAAAATAGTTATTTGAAATTATTTGATTTCTTTAATTTTGTTTAATATCAGATTTTTAATTCTCACTTGATTTGAATTACACCATTTATTATAAGCGGTAATGTTTTCAGAGTTTGGTTCCCTACGGACTTGAATGTGCTGTAAAACCGTTTTCCCCTCATAATCTTCAGCCAATACATTAGCACCGTATTCTAAAAGTGTTTTAGTGAGTTCGTAGCTGTTTTTTTCAGCATTAACAGCGAGCATTAATAAAGTCCGCATTTTATAATCCATGATTTCAGGGTTCATTCCTTTTGATAAATATTTTTCAAGATTTTTATAATCACCGGTATTAATTGCATCTAAAGCAAGTTTCTCAATATGATAACCAATGTTCTTCATTGTTTGATGTTCCGCGCAGTATATCCACGCTTCATAAGCGTTTTCATGCTCCTCAGGAGGTTCAGGCGGCTCTTTAATATAATCATAAGCTGTTCTGCCTTGTTTGTCTTTGGCAAAGACATCAGCTCCGCTGTTCAGCAAAAAACTAACAAAATCACAGCCTTGTTCCCCTCCAATAGATGCCGCATGCATTAAGGCAGTGACTCCGGATAGATCCGTAGCATTAATATTTGCGCCATTCTGTATAAGATATTTTACTTTTTCAAAATTTAGTTCTTTTATTGCTGTAATGATTTCGTTGTGTTTCATCACCTTTTTTGCTCTTCTTACTAATTATTATAATATTTCAATAAACTTGAATTGTCAATACACTAACTTCGTTCGCTGTTTTAACTGATTAAAATTTTAGTTTGATTTTTTATACAACTTGAATTTATACTTAATAAATAAGACATTATCTTAGGAGGTTTATGTGTTTAGAAAAATTATATATCTGGTGATATTCTTTTTTGTTTTACAAATAGCGGGATTATATTCTGCAAACAATGTCAATCAAAGATTATTAAGTGCTGTGGAATACGGAAATTATAGAATGACAAAAACTTTGTTAGATAAAGGTGCTAACCCAAATACAAGGTATAAAAACCATGATACTGTATTAATAAAAGCAATAAAATCAAATAATTATAAAATCGTAAAAGTTTTACTTTTCAATGGCGCTGATGCTAATTCAATATCAAGGCGTTATAGATGGAACTATACTGCTTTGTTATGGGCAACGCGTTATGGCCGTATTAAATTAGTTAAGCTTTTATTAAAACATAAAGCAAAGATTTATTATAAAGGTAAAAACGCTGCACTGGCCTTAGCTGCTTTCAGAGGATATTTTAATATCGTTAAATTATTAGTAAATAAAGGTGCAAGAGTTAATATACCGGATAAAGACGGTGTTTCTATTTTAATCAAAGCTGCGCAAGGAGGTTTTTGCCATATCAATAGACCTCCTAAAAAAGGATGTAATAATGCGTTGCTAAGATATTTACTTAAAAAAGGAGCTAAAGTTAATTTAACGGATGGTTACGGAAGAACTGCTTTAATGTATGCCGCTAAAAACGCGTGTGTAAGCAACGTGAAACTCCTTTTATCTAAAGGTGCAGACTTATTTAAAAGAAGTAAGAAGGGTGAGACAGCATTAAGTATGGCAATCGCAAATCATAGAGAAGAAAGGAATATGCGCGTTTATCTTAAGCAGGTTATTAAATATCTTAAAAAAGCAGGCCGGGGATAAATATGAAATTATTATTGTGTTTCTTTATAATCTAATTTATAATAAAGATAATATGCTTCAATAAAGGAGAGGTTGTGAAAAAATTTGTTTTTAGGTTTATTAGTTTTTTTGTAGTATTATCTTTGTTTGTTGTGCCTGTGAAAAATTCTTTTTCAGGAAATATATACGTGGCGAAATATTCGTCAGGAGCAAGGATAAAAGTCTATGTAACGAGCTATGCTTCAAGTGCTGATATAGTAGTATATAAAACGCGTTATTCATCATCTGCAAGCGGTAAAGACGCTGTATGGCATTTTGTAAGATATTCTTCTAGTGCTAATGCTAAAATATACTTTGTTAAATATTCTTCTCAGGCTGATATTAAAGTATATTTTACAAGATATAAATCCCGGGCTAGATGGAAAACAAGCCACAGGTTAAAAGGCAGTTTCAAATAAAAATAAAGCCCGCTTTTTTGCGGGCTTATATATAATTTATTTACCTTCATTTACTAGTGGTTTTGATTTTTCATGGGGCATTTTTGAAAGCCAAGTTTTAAAAACCCATGGAACGGCACGACCAAAGTTTACAATTCGTACTTTATTCGTTCCAGTATTGCCGAATATGTGATAATAATTCCACCATTGATTTAGAAAGAAATTTTTTCTTACAAGTCTGCCGTTTAAATAAATATTAACAATGCATCGTGACCTGCCCCTTATTGCACCACCTGCAGCAAGCATATTAAAAGCAAATGGCCCTGTAAAAGTAAATTCCATATATCCGCGGTAATATTTAATCATGCCGATGTTAACGCGTTTCCATTTTCCCCAGAAATTACTTCTAAGTTTAGGATAAATAACTCCACGTGCTTTATATTTAAAGTTACTTCCGACTATTGGCCCGCCAGCGTTATTAAATAAGATTTCATTGGCATTTCCTGATGATGTTGTATTTGAAGATGAAGTGCTGGCTGCTGAACTGCCTAAAGCTTTTTTCAATAAGTTTTCATTAAATCTATAAGGGTGGCCTTTCCATAAAATCTTTCCCGTTTTAGATATTAAAATCTCATGAGGTATTCCTCTAATTGAAAATTTGCTTTTTATTTGTGAAATATATTTTCTACCAGGTATTGTAACAGGCAGGTTACAGCCGTACCGTTTTAATATTGCTTTATCTCTTGATGTAGTGCCTAAGCCAACCGCAAAAATAACAAGGCCTTTATCCGCGTATAATCTATTTAACCGAGCTGTTTTAGGCAAACTTGCGCGGCATGGGCCGCACCATGAAGCCCAGAATTTTAACAAAACAACCTTACCTCTATACTTAGTAAATGATTGAGAGTTTCCATCGTAATCTTTTACTATAAGATTTGGTACTTGAGTTCCTACATTTTGCGCAAACGAAATTGCTGATATGCATAGAATAAGAACGAGTGTTACTGCTGTCTTTTTCATTTTTAGTATTCTCCTTGAAAAGTATTTGTATTTGCTAATTTTAACACGTTAATGTGAAACATAATTAAAAATATTATAACTATATAAATGAGATTGATAAAATAATACTAATTACGTGAATTTCGATTTAAAAAATTACCGCTATTTTTCAAAGTTTTACGTCACTGCGGGGAACGTATATGACGAAGCAGTCTCATTAAATTAACAAGATGGGATTGCTTGGCTAACGCTCGCAATGACTATTCACGGGGGATTGTTTGGCTCATGTTCTCAGGAGACTTTGCCTAAAGGTATTATTTTCTCAAATGGCATAAGTCAACGTCACCAATCTGGAACGAATATAACAAAGCAATCTATTTGATTTATTAAACAATCATATATTTCGAAAAAAATAAATTTATAATATAAATCGAATTTCACGTTAATTAGTATTTATGCTAAAAAAGTGTTGTTTAAGATTTATTTTTCGTGGAGAATAAAGGTTTGGAATTTCTTTTAATTTCATTTCCTGCCCATGGTTCATTAAGCCATAATACAGCTTTATTTAAGGTCATTATTCTTACCGTATTTATTCTATTATTCATTAGGTGGATATTATAGTAAATCCATTTATCTTCTATAAATAAATTTTTTCCTACAAGATTGCCGTTTAAATAAACGTTAATTCTACAATTTGGGATGCTCGGCTTATCGCAACCGCCATTTATAATATATTGAAATATTTTTTATTTTTAAATATAAATTGCATATATCCTCCGGGTTTATATATTACTCCGTTATTTTTTATCCTACATTCTCCGTTTATGTATACTTTTCTTACTGGATAAAATACCCCATTGGCTATGTAATTTATTTTTTTCCTTATTTTTGGTTTTTTTGAATTTGTAAACAAAACGTAATAAACATCTGTTTTTTCCCACATTGAAAGAGTGTTTGTTTTTAACGAAACTGAAAAAAATATAATTAAACATGATGTTAATTAAAAAAATTTCATTCGTATTTCAGGTTTGATTTTTATATTATTAATAACACTGTGACTCTTAATAAGAGTTTACTTTTTTATTTTAACCGTAAAAATTAAAAATGGATATATATGTTTGAATATCAAAAGTATAATCAATATTTTGCCCAAACTGCGGGTAAAATGGAGGAACTGTGTAAGCAGGAATTAGTTGAACTTGGCGCAAAAAACGTAAAATCTACTTACCGTGGTGTTTATTTTGTGGCTGATTTTAAACTCGCTATGAAAATAACGTATTTATCAACACTAGCAACGAGAATATACGCGCCTTTATTGACTTTTCAATGCCATAGTGATAGATATTTAAAAAATACAGCGAAAAAGAAAATAAATTGGAAAGAATTGCTTTCAAATGATATGACATTTGCTGTTAATGCTTCTGTTGCAAACAGCAAAATTAAACACTCTAAATACGCTTCGTTATGTGTAAAAGATTCTATCGCAGATTATTTTAGGGAAAATTCGGGTTCACGGCCAAATGTTGATGTTAAGAATCCTGACGTTGATTTTTATCTTAGGGTGGATAAAAATAAAGCCGTATTAAGTTTTAATATGTCGGGCGGTTCTCTACATAGAAGAGGATACCGGTTGGAAAGTGTTTCCGCTCCCATGCAGGAAACACTAGCGGCCGCGGTTGTAAGAGTGTCAGGCTGGCAGGGCGAAAAACCTTTATGGGATTTTATGTGCGGTTCGGGAACAATTATTGCAGAGGCCTTAATGCGCTGCTGTAATATTCCAGCTGGGTATCTAAGAGAAAACTTTTCATTCAAGCATTTACCTGATTTTGATGATAAAGAATGGCAAAAGATTAAAAATAAAGAGAATGCAAAAATTAAACCGCTTAAGAATGGAAAACTATTTGCAACCGATATTTCCCGTGATGCAGTTGACGCTGCAAAAACAAATCTATCCGTTTTACCCGGAGCGGATAAAGTCGTTTTTAATATTGAAGATTTCAGCAATCATGTAAACAGTTTTGAAAACGGGTATGTAATAATAAATCCTCCCTATGGTATAAGGATGGGAAATAAAGATACTGTGATGTTGTTGTATCAAACCATAGGTGACTTCTTAAAGCAGAAATGCAAAAACAGTACAGCGTTTATATACGTTGGCGATAAAAAAATGGCAAAACATATAGGTTTAAAACCTTCAAAAAGAATCCCTTTAGTTAACGGGAAACTGGAAGGTGAGTTGCTTGAAATAAAAATTTATTAGTGTTTACAGATTATTTTACCGGATTTCTTCTTTAATTAAATCTCCATTTTCTTCCTTGATAATTGACTTAATCTTTTCAATGCTTCTATCAATGTTTTTATAATCTGGATCAATTTGTTTCAGCTTTTCAAAATACTCTAAAGACTTTGAGTGATTTTTTTGTTTGAATTCAAGTACTGCAAGCGAGTTTAAAATACGCACATTATCCGGAAAAAATTGGTTTATAGGTTGTAAAATTTCTGCTGCTTCTTCAAATTTATTTTCATTAATTTTCCGTATGGAATTATTTATCTGGCTGTTTAAAGAACGATTATGAAGATTTAACATTTTAATGGCTTTATTAATGATGTTCATATCTTTTTGATTAAAAAATTCGTTTTTATGTTCTTGTAAGGGTTCCGGGAGTTCCTGAGCTTTATTTGTTTTGGAAAATTCGCTTGTTTTTAGTATTTCAATAACGAGAAAAGCCCTGTCATCATCAGGTGTCCGATCGCCGCAAAAGCTTTTTAAATCAGCATCTAATTTTTTAAGAAATTCCTCAGGTTCCAGATGGCCAAATTCTTTAACAAATTTATTCAGCCTGTCGTTTGTATAAAATTCTCCATTTTCATTTCTTGCTTCAGGTATGCCGTCAGTAAAGAGAAAAATTTTATCCCCTATTTTGATATCAATTGTCGCTGTTTCAAATCCCGGGTCAGGTACTATGCCTATAAATGTTCCCGGCATTTCGATTGTTTTTAAATCATTGTTTAGTGAGTCAAAAATTAATGCTTCATGATGACCGCAATTAGTATAACTCATTGTTAATTTTTCAACATCAAGGCTAACGTAAAAAGCAGTTAAATAGTGGTCGGTATCGCCAATTAAACCGTATAAATCCTTATTAACATCTGAACATGTTTGAGCTGTTGATTTTTGCCAGCTTCCATGGTTAATGAAACTTGTTTTAGCCATTGTAGTTATTAATGCTGCCGGAACACCATGCCCGGAAACATCTGCAATTAGAAAAGAATAAGTAGAACGGCCTATCCGCCTGATATCATATACATCGCCTCCTAAACTTTCCATTGAAACATATTTAGCGTCAACGAGTAATTCCGGTGTCTCAGGCAATGTTTTAATTATTGTTTCCTGTATTTTTTTAGCAATGTCAAGGTCGTTTAACATTTTGTCATTGATTTCCTGTAACTCTTTTGTGCGTTCTGCAACGCGAAATTCAAGTTCATCCATATGAATTTGCAACTCGTCTGCAAGAATGTTATATGAAGATGCAAGCTCACCAATTTCATCTAAGGTTTTAATTTCAGCACGTATATTCATATCTCCGTCCTGCATTTTAGCCATTACCTCCATGAGTTTATTCAATGGGCGTGTAAATGAAAAAGAAACGATAATTATAATAGGAATTAATATAACCATGAAACCGATGATTATTGTCCATATAATTCTTGTAACGGATCTAGCTTCCTGTAATAATTCTGATTTTGATACAAACGCAATAAATTTCCATTTTGATTTAGGCTCGGTTATAACATTTGTTAAATATTTTTTTTTGTTATAAATTACTTCCGTTGAAAATTTATTCTGGCTAAGTAAATTATCGAATTTATTAATTTTTAAAGCTTTGTATTTTTTAAAATTCATTTTAGGATTTTGAGGATTAGCTAAAATAGTACCGTTGTTATCGACTAATACAACGTATCCGGTTTTCCCTATTTTCATGTTTTTAATAATGTTTGTTAAGCCGGCTAAGCTTACATCAACTCCCTGTACACCAATTACTTTTCCTTTTTTGTCCTTAATTGTTGATACAGTACTGATAATAACAACGTCATCGTTTTTAAAATAATACGGTGCTGTATGAACAATCTTTCCTTTATTTTTTATCGCTGTTATATAATAAGGCCTTTTTGTCGGTGTATAATTTTTCATTACCTGTCCCTGAGGCCATTGTATATACCCCTGACTCTTTGTAGCCATATATATATATCTGTACTGAGGGTGAGTTTTCGCAAAGTGGTAGTAAATTTTATAAATTTTCTGTTCAATCCCTCCATTTAATGATGGAGTGATTTTCTTCGTTACATGATTAACGTATTGATAACTCGTTATTGTTTTATCTGCTTTTTTTATAGTAGGGTGTGTCGCTAAATATTTACATCCGTATTTAGCATTTTGAAAAAGTATTTGAACAACATTGATTACCTGTTTTATTTCTTTGTTTGTGGAATTTATGAAATTATTTTTTACACTATCTGAAACAGTATTATTTACAAAAATTGTTATTCCTATTAAAACGATTAGCATAATGGGTAAAAAAGTTAATATTAATTTATTCCTGATTGAAAAAAACCGTTTCTTTTTCATCTTTTCCCCTTATAAAAAGTATTATATAATAAAAATATATAATATAGTTTGGTTTAAATAATTAAAATATATAAACAAATTTATTACATTATTGTTAAATTATCGGCAGTGTACTATATTTTTTATATAATTAATTTTATTATTATGTTAAAGTAAGTACTTTACGTATTTTTTTTAGGATATAATATGTTAGATTAGCGTTTTTGTTGTCATTCAATTGTAGTATTAAACTCGATTTTATCTTAAATGTCTTGACTGAAATATTAATTTACATTAAAATTGATAATTGTTTTAGCTATAAATAATAAAATCTCAAATGTGTGGGCGAATATATGTCTAATTTTAAACGCGTTGTCATTACTGGAATGGCTACAATTAATCCATTAGGAGACAGTCTTGATGGATTTTATAATAATCTTCTTGCCGGTAAATCCGGTATAAAAAACTGGTCATCTATCGATGTAAGCAATGTTGCTTGTAAGATTGGCGGTGATTTAGGAGACTATGATTTCTTAAATGCTTTAACCAAATATCAGGATATGTTGCAGGATAGATTTAAAAAAATTAGAAAATTAGTGAAAAAAATGACTTTTTCTAATAAATCCGGAGTGCTAACTTCAATTGCTGCTTTTAATCATGCCGGTTTGTTTTCCCATGATTTAGACCCTTTTAGAACCAGTGTTATGGTTGCGGGCCATAATTTTAATACAAAATATGTTTTTGAGCAAATTCATCAATTTGATGAAGAACCGGAATGGATTGACCCGTTATTCGGTGTTGAGAGCTTAGACCCGAATATTCCCGGTACTTTATCTGAAGTATTAGGTGTGCAAGGCCCTGCTTATAATATGGGTGCTGCCTGTGCAAGTGGAAATATTGCCCTAAGAGCCGGTTTTAGAGATATATTGCTTGGGGATCAGGATATTTCTGTTGTATGCGGACCATTTTGGGATATGAATGAATTTGATATACATGCAATGGCTTTTCTCGGCGCTCTAGTTGTTAAACCTGAATATCAAAATAACCCGGAAGCAGGTTCAAGGCCTTTTGATAAAGCTAGATGCGGTTTTGTGCCTTCTCATGGTGCGGCGACTATAATACTTGAAGAACTTGAGCACGCAAAAAAACGCGGCGCTAAGATTTACGCAGAGGTTTTAGGTGTTGACGCTAATTCAAATGCAAATCATCTTCCAGAGCCTTCAATGGAAGCTCAAGCAGAATTAATGAAAACAATAATGAAAAAATGTGATATTAAACCCGAGCAGGTTGATTTTATAAGCGCGCACGCAACCGGAACTCCGCTAGGAGATATTCATGAACTTAATGCAATAAAAAGCGCGTTCGGCAAACACGCATATAATCTAAAAATAAATGCTCCGAAATCAATGTTAGGGCATACAACATGGGCTGCAGCATTAGTTGAAACTGTTGCCGCAATCATGCAAATGAATAACAATAAACTTCACGGTGCTACGAATATAGATAACCCTGCTGATGAAGTCGATTTAGATGTATGTATGAATGGAAATGTTGAAAAGGAAATAAATATTTTTCTAAAAAATTCATTCGGGTTTGGCGGATTAAATTGTTGTTCTTTAATAAAAAAGTATGAGGGATAATTATGAATGTATTTGTAACCGGAGGTTCCAGAGGAATAGGTAAGGCTATAGTTGAGAAATTCGCGTCAATGGGATGGGGCGTTGCTTTTTCGTATGTAAACAACGAGACAGCTGCTAAGCAGGTAATTGATGAGGTTTCAACAAAATACCAAGATACTAATATAAAATACTATAAACTTGATGTTAAAAACGTTTTGCAAGTTGAAGAAACTGTTGAAACTATTATAGACGATTTTGAAGATATACACGCTGTTGTTAATAATGCCGGAGTATTACAAAATAATGCTGCTGCTTTAATGAGTGATGAAGAATGGAGTGAAGTAATAGACACAAATCTTTCCGGGCCTTTTTATGTTATACGTAATTTTTTAATGCATTTTATTTCAAATAAAGATGGTAGAATAGTAAATGTGTCTTCTGTTGCTCAGGAAGGTTCAAGCGGGCAGGTTAACTACGCTGCAAGTAAGGCCGGGTTGGTTGCAATAACTAAAACCATTGCAAAAGAATACGGCGCAAAAAATATTAGATCTAATGCCGTTGCTTTAGGCTATGTTCCTACTGACATGACTAAAAATTTCATGGTTCAGGAATTAAAAGATTTTTGGATGAAACATTGTCCTTTAAAACGTGCTTGTTCTGTTGAAGAAGTGGCAAATGTTGTATACTTTTTATGTTCTGATGAATCAAGTTTTATTACCGGTGAAGTAATTAAAGTTACCGGAGGGCTTGATATTACCGTTTAATTTAAATAAATTAAGATATCTAATGTTAATATAAAAATTTTAACTATTTTCGCAATAATAGATTTTTATCGGGAGATTTTTATGAAAAAGATTGGTATAGAGAAAATGAATATATATGGAGGTTCGTTGAGCTTATCTCAAAAAGACCTCGCAATCGCTAGAGATAAGGACCCTGAGGTTGTTCTTAGGGATTATTTAATAGACACCCGTTCTTTAATACCGCCATACGAAGACACAGTTACAATGTGTGTAAATGCAGCTTTATCAATTTTAACTGAAGAGGATAAAAAGCAAATAGGCATGTTAATTGCCGGCACAGAAGGTTCTGTGGATTTTGGTAAACCAATTTCAACCAACGTTCACAGTGCTTTAGGTTTAAACCCTAATGTAAGAAATTATGAAACCAAACACGCTTGTTACAGCGGAGTCGCTGCGCTTGATACGGCAATAAACTGGATAGCCTCAGGTTTAAATAAAGGGCGGAAAGCTTTGGTTGTTGCTGCTGATTTTAGCCGCAAACATTTTCTTAAAGACCATGAATTTGTATTGGGCGGGGTTGCTGCAGCGGTATTGGTTAGCGAAAACCCTAAAATAATAGAATATGAATTAGATAAAAAAGGAACATGGACAACTGATGTTTATGATACATTCCGTCCGTCCGCAAAAGCAGAGATGGGAAACAACGAAGTAAGCCTTTTTAGTTATACAGATGCAATAGAAGGGGCTTTTCTTCATTATAAAGATAACGTTGGTGATGTGAATTTTGATGAATATTTTAAATATAATATTTATCATACTCCTTTTCCCGGAATGTCTTTTCAGGCGCACAGGGTTTTATGCAACCTTCAAAGAAAAAGAAAAAAAGCTGAGATTAAAGAAAGTTTTAACGAAAAAGTAATGCCGACTTTACGGTATGCTCAAAGGATTGGTTCGTGTTATGGAGCGAGCAATTTTGTCTGTCTTTCCGGCCTCTTAAAAAGTGTTCCTGATATTACAGGAGAAAGAATTGGCATGTTTTCCTATGGTTCAGGATGTATAGGCGAGTTCTACAGCGGTATTATATTACCTGACGCAAAGAAAATGATTGAAGATTTGTCAATTGATAGCGAACTTGATAAAAGAAAACAATTATCAGTAAAAGAATATGAAGCGCTTGAAAACTTGCGCGAATCGTATATAGAAAATCCTGATTTTGAAACCGACTTGTCTATCCTTGATAACTGGTATGACAAATATTATAAAGGTTCAGGTAAATTGATTTTGAAAAAAGTTGATAATTATTTCAGGACTTACGAGAGGGTATAATTTGTCTAAAATTCAAAGTTATATAGACAACGGCCTCGGTGTAATTATACTCTCTGACAGTGAAAACGGAAACCGTTTAGACAATAACAGTCTAAATGAGATGAAAAATGTATTTGATGATTATTCCGGAAATAAAGATGTTAGGGTAATATTGTTAAGGTCAAACGGAAATAATTTTTGCCTTGGCATGAACCTCGACACCTTAATTAAATCCAATGGAAATGCTGAATTAGTTATCGGAATTGATTTATATATAGATATTTTGAAGAATATTCATAGTTGCCATAAACCCGTTGTATGTGCTGTAAACGGAGATGTTAAAGCCGGCGGTGTGGGCCTTGTTTCCAGCTGTGATATTATTATTGCCTCTGATAAATCTTCTTTTGAACTATCAGAAGCATTATTCGGCTTGATACCTGCAAATGTTCTTCCGTTTATTTTTTCGCTAAGAATTACACCGCAAAAAGCGCGATATTTGATATTAACAGCGAAAAAGATTTCGGCTTTTGAAGCTAAAACTATAAATTTAGTGGACGAAGTTTTTGAACAAAATATGCTTGAAAAAGGTATTAAGAACGTAGTAAAATCATTATACCGTGTTTCTCCTGATGCTGTAAAGTATACGAAAAGCTTTACAACTGAATTATTAAATCTTTCTTTTGAAGAAAGTTTAGTAAAAGCAAAAAATAAATTGATTGAATTGGTTGAAACCGGAGATGTAAATAAAGCCGTTGCCGCTTTTAGTCAGGGTGACGTGCCAGAATGGTTTTCAAAATTTAAACCTGAAAAAGAACTTATTTAGACGGAAATATTTATGGGCAAGAGAATAGAATTTGAAATAACAGATAACGGCATAGCTTATCTTAGAATGGTTGATAAACTAGGTAAAAATATATTCAGTGAACCTTTTTTAGATGACCTAATTAAAGGAATAGATGAAGTATCAGAACAAAAACCAAAGGTAATGGTTTTATCCGGGCTTGAAGATGTTTTTTCAGGCGGCGCGGAAAAAGAAACTTTAATAGATTTGTCCGAAGGCAAGCTTAGAGTTAAAGACCTTGTAATTTCCGAAAGACTCGTTCATCTTAACTTTCCCGTTATTGCGGCTATGGAAGGCCATGCCATGGGCGGAGGTTTGGTTATAGGTTTATGTTGTGATATCGTTGTAATGGCAAGAGAAAGCAGATATGGCGCTGTGTTTATGTCTTTAGGTTTTACTCCGGGTATGGGATGTACAACGCTTTTACAGGAAATGGTAGGCCAGTTTTTAGCTAATGAAATGATGTTTACAGCTAAAAGGTTTAAAGGCAAAGATTTTGAAAATAAAGGCACTAATATAAATTATATTTTACCAAAAGATAAAGTAATGAAAAAAGCAGAAGATATTGCTTTACAAATAGCTGAAAAGAATGTTAAATCAATTAACCTGTTGAAATATACGCTGAGTGCGCGTAAAAAGAAATTATTGATTGAGGCCAGGCTTCAGGAAGACATGATGCACCAACTAAGTTTTGGTTTTCCTGAAACAAAAAAAAACATAAAAGATTTATATGCGGGTGAATAAAGGTATTGTAATATGATTGAGATAGATTTTACAAATAAAAACGTATTAATAACAGGCGGTACCAAAGGTATCGGGCTTAGCAGCGCTTTGAATTTTGCAAAAGCCGGTGCGCAGACATATTTAACTTATAAATGGGGCATGGATGATTTCACTCCTTTATATCAAAAATTTGAAGAAATAGATGCAATCAAGCCTATTTTAATTCAATCTGACGTTTCTGTTTCAGAAGATACTGACGCATTATTAGAAAAAATTAAGGAAAAAAAAGATAAAATAGATATATTTATAAGTAATGTAGGTTTTGCTCAAAGAACAATGAATTTAGATGAATATAAAAAACGTTCTTTGTTCAAAACTCTTGAATACAGCACCTGGCCGTTAATAGAATATACCAGGAAAATTAAAGAAAAGTTCGGAAAATATCCGTCAAAGATACTTGCAATTTCAAGCGACGGGCCTGATCATTTCTATATTGGATATGATTACGTTGCTGCTTCTAAAGCTCTGCTTGAATTTTTCTTCAAGTATCTTTCCGTACATTTACGTAAAGACGGTTGTACGGTTAATGTTATAAGGTTCGGCCCGACAAATACGGAATCTTTTAATTATATTTTCGGTGAGGACTTTTTTGATTATCTTAGAGATAATAATATTCCAGTTGAAGTTATTATGAAACCAGAGGAATGCGGAAAAGCAGTTTTCGGTATGTGCTGTGATTTTTTTGAACCCATGAACGGGCAGATAGTAACGGTTGACCGTGGATTCCCATTTCAAGATAATGTCATGATGCGTTATCTTGAAAGTAAGAATAAAAACAAAGACAAATAAAATAAATCCGGAGGAAAAAATGACTAAAGACGATGTAGTTGCAGTAATTGTAGAAAACATTTTAGACAATTTAGACGATGTAGAAGAAGGTGAAATTGATACTTCTAAATCTATGAAAGATTACGGCGCAAATAGTTTAGACATTATTGAAGTTGTGTCAACTTCAATGAGAGAATTAAAAATTAAAATTCCAAGAACTGAACTTGCAGACATTGACACAATTGATAGTTTAGCTGACAAATTTTTAGAATATGTTAATAAATAAGGATAAGTGATTAAGTATGGATGATGTATTAAAATTCAGTTTTGCTGATTTTTTCTTTAATGACAGCGAAAACGTACTCAATCCTCCGTCTGATTTTCAAGAATGGATGCAGGATCCGAGAGTACAATACGGTTTCAGTTTTTTTGAACAGCAATTGTTAAAAGCACCGAGAGCTAAAACGGAAATTTTAAGCAATATTGACGGAAAAAAAAGAAGTGTTATTAACTTAACTTCGTATAATTATCTCGGTTTATCAACTCATCCCGAGGTAATTGAAGCCGCAATTGAAGGGCTTAAAAAGTACGGATTAGGCGCATCAGGAGCACCTTTACTTTCCGGTACTTTTGATTTATCCGTTAAGTTTGCAAAAATGCTTGCTGATTTTAAAGAAAAAGAAGCTTGTCTTTTATATTCAAGCGGCTTAGGCGGAAATATGGGCGCCATTCAGGGATTACTTAGAAAAGGCGACTATCTTATTATGGATGAAAAATGCCACAAAAGCCTTGTGGACGGCGGTACTTTATCCGGCGCTAAAATGCAGTTTTTCAAACATAATGATATTGAACACCTTAACCAACTGCTTGAAAAGTATAAAGACAAACGCATTCTCGTTGCTATTGAAGGCGTTTATTCAATGGACGGAGATTTAGCAAAACTTCCTGAAATAGTTGAAGTGATTGACCAATACCCAAATGTTGCCATTTATATTGATGAAGCTCATTCAACTTTAATGTTCGGAGAAAACGGCCGTGGAGTTGCTGAGCATTTCGGTCTTGAACATAAAATGGGAATAACATTCGGTACATTATCTAAATCATTCGGCGGAGTAGGCGGTTTCGTTTGCTCAAATAAAGACATTATCCGTTACTTACAAGGTTATTCTTCACCGTATAACTTTTCATGTGCCCCGGCTCCATCTATTGTTGCCGGATTAATTAAAGCGCTGGAAGTTGCAACCAGAGACTCTTCGCTAAGAGACAAACTCTGGAAAAATACCGAATATTTTAAGAAAGGTTTATTGGACCTTAAACTTGATATTGGTGAAACCGAATCTCAGGTAATTCCTATTATTATAGGTTCAGACGGTAACATGTTGTTTGAAATGGCAGCAGAACTTCAAACTAAAGGCCTGTTTTTACAGCCCGTTGATTTTCCCGCTGTGCCTGCTGAATCAAGGAGATTTAGAATATCTGTGTCAACTCAATTATCCAAAGAGGATATTGATGAGGCGCTAAATATAATAGAAGACGTTATTGCAAAACGTTTAAAAACTATTTAAAGCAAAAATTATGGATTATCATAAACTTATAAAGCAAAATAGAAAAAAACCTATTATTTCATTTGATGAACTTAATAATCAAAGTTCTATTGTCGAAGTAGATTATCAAAAAAGCGAAATAGAAAAACTGATCCCTCACAGGGATCCGTTTCTATTCGTTGATGAAATCATTGCTGTTGATTTAACAACGGATAACGAATTAATAGTGGGAACGCGTTATATTGACGAAAAAGACCCTGTATTTAAAGGGCATTTCCCTGATTTCCCTCTTTATCCCGGCACTCTTCAACTGGAAATGGGCGGCCAGCTGGGTTTATGCTTAACGTATTTCGTTGTCAATCAAACTACGGATATTGCGCCTGATGCTGAGATGATTCAGGTTAGGGCAACGAAAGTATTAGGATCAATGTTTGTTGAGCCTTTACTCCCGGGCAAAAAAGTCGTTATTGTGAGCAAACGTCTTGAATATGACGGATATTTTGGAACAGTTTTAAGCCAGATAATTACTGATAATAAAGTAAATACTGTTTCAATCGCGGAAGTTATATTTTTAAACGAATAGAGTTTTAGACGGATTTAAATGCAGATTGTAAATAAAATTTTCATATCCGGCATTCCCTTATCTTATTGCTTTACAAACAAAACCCGTATACCTAAAATTTTAGGCATTCCGGAAAAACAAACTATTCAAAGGTTTTCAAATAAACGCAAAAATGAATTTTTAACAGGCAGATGGTGTGTTAATAAGGCTCTTGATGCACTCGGTGTTAATAACTTTTCCCCTCCTTGCGGGGACAAAGGTGAGCCTATATGGCCGGGCAACGTAAAAGGCAGCATTTCACATTCTAATAACATTACCGGTGCGGTTGTTAGTAGTGATCCCGGGTGCAGGGCATTGGGATTGGATATTGAATCGCAGGTAAGAAAAATCTCCCCTCAAGCTGTATTATTTTTTACAAATCCTGATGAAATTAAATTAATCGAAACCGGTGAAATTAGCGCAAATATCATTTTTTCAATTAAGGAAAGCGTATTAAAAGCACTAAGTTTTTATTTAGATGAAAAAGTTTTCTTTGATTTTTTCTCAGTTAAGCTTGATGATGAAAAAGTAAAAATCGGTAAATATACTTTGAACTTATATTCTGTAAAGATTAACAATAAACAAAAAAAAATCCCGGCAAATATTACCGGGGGTTTTTTCGTTGTTAATTATGAAATTATATCGTTTTGTTTAATTGACTAATCTTTAAATTCAGAAATAATTATGGTTGAGTTTTGTCCTCCGAAACCAAAACTATTTGATAATACATTAGTAATTTTCTTTTCCATTGGTTTGTTAGCAACGACGTTAATATTAACATCAGGGTCAAGCTCAAAAATATTTATGGACGGATGTATAACGTTTTTCTGAATAGCTAATACGCCCGCTATAGCTTCTGTACCGCCTGCCGCTCCTACTAAATGGCCTATCATTGATTTAGTACTATGTACAGGGACTTCATTGCCGAATAAACTTTCAATTGCAAGTGATTCAATTTTATCGCCCATTGGAGTTGAAGTTCCGTGAGCATTAATTAAATCAATATCTTCTATTCCCATTCCAGCGTTTTCCAACGCGCTTTTCATGGATATTTGCGCGCCTCGGCCTTCAGGGTGTGGAGCTACAAGGTCATACGCGTCACAAGAGAAGCCAATACCTGTTAATTCAGCGTATATTTTTGCTCCGCGTTTTTTAGCATGCTCAAGCTCTTCTAAACAAATAACCCCTGAACCTTCTCCCAAAATAAAACCGTCTCTATCTTTATCAAACGGCCTTGAAGCTGTTTCCGGAGAATCGTTTCTTTGTGATAACGCCATGATTTTGGCGAACGCGGCAATAGCTGAAGGAACTACAACGCCTTCGGTTCCGCCTGCCATAACAACGTCTGCCATTCCCATTTTTATAAGCATTGCGGCAGTACCGATTGCGTGATTACTCGTCGCGCATGCCGAACTAACCGAATAATTAGGACCCTGGAAATTATGCTCTTTAGCAAAAAATCCCGGAGGAGTATTTGGAACTTTTCCTACAATATAAAACGCGGAAACGTAATCCAAGCCTTTCTCATAAATATTCTTTGACATTTTATGAGATAAATCAAGGCCCGCGTCACCTGTTCCAATAATGGCGCCGTATCTATGCGGGTTGGCTTCAATCTCTTCTTCACTTATGCCGCTGTCTATTAAAGCTTTAGTGGCCGCGTAATTACCAAAAATTATATATCTATCAAGACGTTTCAACCATTTTTTGTGCATAATACCAGTTAAGTCAGGAACATCAACTTCACCGCCAATTTGTACGATAAAATCTCCCAAATCATGATGCTGCACTTTTCTAATTCCGTTTTTACCTGCTATTAAGTTTTCCCAGAATTCGTCAACTGTATTTGCTATGGGATTAATTGTACCTAAACCCGTTATTACTATTCGTGTTTCTTTAGGATTTCTGTTCACGTGATATGTCATAAAACTCTCTGCCTCTCGTTAATCTTAGTTAGTATTTTTTATTAAAAATTGCCTAATAAATATAATAAAATACTGCCACTGTATGAAAAATATTTATTTCTAGTGTTAAAAATCACGTTTTTGCTTGAATATTCACCGCAAAGCAGACTTAATACTAAATAATTATAGATGTGATTTTAGAATGAAAATTAATTTAACAATTATTAACGCGCAAGTTTTAGGAATAGTTTTCGAAAGAGA
>CALGPD010000219.1 GCA_937960625.1 uncultured Spirochaetia bacterium
TTTCATATATACCTCACAAGGTTATTTGTACTTAAATTATAAATATATTTACCCTTGTATTCAATAAGTATTGCTTAATATTTTGTATAAAAAAATAAACCGGCCTATAATTTGGCCGGTTTATTATCCGTATAATTTCTCCCTCTATATATGCCCCCAGACTAACAAATAATGCGAATAGTTTGTCTTTGAACTCTGCCCGAATAAAATACCGTTCCCCGAATAAAGTTGGAAAAATATTTTATTGTTTTTTGTTCTTAATATATATTAAAGTTAAAAAAAGGATAAAAAACAATCAAAAGTTACCTTTGTTACCAGAAATGAATTTTTTGTTACTATTGTGACTATTTTGTTAATATTGTTACTTTTATATTAAGAATTTGATATTTATAGAAATCATTTATCATAAAAAATTAATTTTATGCTCGCCATTCAAATTTAATTGACATTTTATAATATATAGTTTAGTTTGGAATTATGAAGAAAATAAGTTTGATTGCATTTGCGTTGTTCTTAATACAATGTTCAGCAAAAGAAATTGTTTATATAAAAAATACGGATAAATTTTTTTTCTATGACAGCGAAGGTTATTTTTATTTATTTAATATTGATAAAAAGCTTGTCAAAAAATTTCTGCCCAAAAAAACTAAAATTTTACCCGTTGGTAAGGGCATGCTGTTTATTAAAAAGAATAAAAAAGTTTATATGCCGGGGACAGGGGGAAAATACGTTGAAGCGGCAGTGTATTTACTTACAAAACGTGAAAAGGAATACAAATGGCTGTTAGTTTCCTCTTTTGTTGATGTTACCTTAGTCGGGTTAAAGCCGGTTTCCAGATTAGGTTATAAAAGTAAATATTGTTTAATTAATTATAATCCTGCCGGTAAAAACTTCCGCGCTGTTGTGAAAAGGAGTTTTAAACTAGTTCTTGAAATAGATTTTACTTTTTTACCCAAAGAAAGTTTTTCAAAAAAAAATAAGGTATTAAAATACTTTAGCTACCCGGTTATTGTTTTTTATAAAGGAAAAAAAATTACAATTCAAACACTCGAACTTGAAAAGGGAAATTTTTCATTTAAAGAAGGCATCGGAGCTTTTGTATTCCACAAAAACGCTTCTAAAAAACTCCTGCTTCTAAATCAAGCCAAAATAAAAAACGTATTTTATTTTGAAAAGAAAAATAAAGAAACTTTACGCGCTTTTTACGTTAAGGAAAAGTAATGCTTTAAAGCCAGATAAAAATTTAAAACTCCTGATTGTCCAGAAACGTTTTGGTGTCTTGCTCTGAAAAGAAAACAAGTAAAATAAGTTCAATGTATGGAAAGTTTTCAAGTTCACGCTTTATCGTTGTGGATACAACTTTGGCGGCTTGGCCGGCAGGGTAACCGAAAACTCCAGTGGATATAGCAGGGAACGCGATTGATTTGTATTTATGAGCAGTCAAAAGTTTTAACGAGTTTATATAACAATTTGCTAATGATTTTTCCGGTGCCCTGTCCTTGGAATATATAGGGCCAACGGTATGTATAATTCCTTTTGCCTTTATGTTTCCAGCAGAGGTAATAACCGCTTCTCCGGTCGGCAATCCTCCGGGATACCTGTTTTTTCGTATAAGTTTACATTCATCGAGAATAGCAGAACCGCCCGCACGGTGTATCGCTCCGTCTACTCCGCCTCCTCCCATAAGTGAAGAGTTAGCGGCATTGACTATAACATCTACTGTTTGTGTGGTGATATCTCCGGTAATGACTTTTACTTTATCATTTAAAAAAGAATGCATTCCTGTTTATTTCTTTTTTTTCGGAGGCATAATCATGCCTTCACCTTTTAACACCACTACATCATCTTGATTAATACATTGTGCAGCGAATATTGCCCGGTTTTTTTCACGATTGAGTTCGGTAATTGTAACCTCTGCTGTAATTGTATCTCCTATGTAAACCGGAGCAAGAAATTTAACGTTTTGAGAAACAAATATTGTTCCCGGCCCGGGTAATATTGTTCCTAAAATGTTTGATATTAAACTCGTTGTCAACATACCATGTGCAATCCTTTTTTTAAAGAATGTGCCCTTTGCGTAAGCTTCGTTTACATGCGCCGGGTTAAAATCACAAGTTGTTGACGCGAAAAGATATATATCTGTTTCTGTAATAGTTTTCCCGAAAGTGGCTTTGTCGCCTTCGTTTAATTCATCTATTGAATATCCTAATATTTCTTGAAATGCCATTAATTAACTCCTGAAAATTACTATGCTTTTGCTTTTTCATAACCCATATCGGCGGTTGGAGGCATAACGACTCCCATGCCTTTCATAACCTGAACTCCGTCTTGATTCATAAGTTCTACATCCATTTTAACCGAATTGGTTTCTTTAAAAATTTCTACTACTTCAACTTTAATTTCAACAGTGTCACCTATATAAACAGGGTTAATAAAACTTACTTTATATGAAACATGCACTGAACCGGGGCCCGGTAATTTAGTGCCTACAACGTTTGAAAATAAACTTGCTAGCAGCATTCCATGGACAACGGGTTTTTTAAAATGTGTTTTTGCCGCGAACTCTTCATCAACAATCACAGGATTAACATCACCGGTAATCCCTGCGTACTGAACAACGTCTGATTCGCTTATTGTTTTAGCAAAATAAGCAGTATCGCCGACTTTTATTTTATCAATGGTTTTACCCTTAAATTCTATATTCAACTTTCTAAATCTCCTTTCATTTCTTTTGTCGGAGGCATGATTATACCTTCTCCGGTTAAAATGATTTCATCATTTTGGTTTTTACATACAACGTCAATCCATACTTTATTCGTTTTACCGTCAATTTTAGTAACTTCTAAACGCGTTGTAACTGTATCACCAATGTATGCGTGTTTAGTCCAGTTCATTTCCTGAGAAACGTGAATAGTTCCAGGTCCTGGAAAATCTGTTCCAACAATTTTAGAAATAAAACTCGCGTATAATAAACCGTGAGCCAACCGTTTCTTATAAACAGTGTTTTTTGCAAATTCTTCGTTAACCCTGATAGGGTTATAGTCACCAATGATACCTGCATATTGATATACATCTGCTTCTGTTATTGTTCTGGTGTATGAAGCAGTATCACCAATGTTAATGTCATTAATTGTGTTTACTTTGGATTGTACCATATCCACCTCGGATTTTTTTCTATTTAAAAGGTAAATTTAAATAATTTATTAATCAATTAAAAATTATTACAATTTTTTATCTTTACACATATTAGATATATATTCATACAATAGATAAACATTTTTTTTATAAAAAGAACTTAACTTTAGTTAAATAAAGCAAAAAAAATAAAATAAGCCGGTTACATTATTATAACCGGCTTATTTTATAAAAATTTACATTTTATTAGCAATACTTTTATGCAGGTCCCCATTTAATAATGTTTGCTGCCCAAGCATATCCGATACCTGCTGCTATCATAGCAACAACAGTACCGTCTTTAATTTTACCGGCTTCAACACCGAGGTGTAGAGAAAGAATTTGGTCAATCTGTCCGATGTGACCGAAATTTCTTAGATACGTTGTCTGGTCTTCAGTCAAACCGAGTTCGCCTAGCATGTATTTATGCATTGAATATTTAAAATGCAATACAGCTAAATAGCTTAAGTCTTTTCTAGTCATACCGGATTTTTCAAGAGCTTTATCTATACATTGAAACCAGTTTGGCATTGAAATTTCATTTAATATGTCTTTCATATGCTCCGGATTCATTAAATCTAATGATTTATATGCTTGATCAAGATTAGAAGCATTAACAGGTTCGGCAATACCGCCAATTCTAACTCCGGCATCTCTTGCAAGTGAACCATCTGACATTAAATGCGTTCCTAGTACAAGGTTTTTATCCATTCCGCCTTCAAGAATAATGGCTCCTCCGCCTGCTCCAAGGTTATACATCATTGACGCAAGAGGGTTTGTGTAATCAATAAAATCACCGTTCCGGTAACCGCCGACAACCATAACGGAATTAACTTCTTCATCAGCTATAATCATGTCTTTAGCCATTTTCATTGCAGCAACAGTTGTACAGCATCTTTGCTGAACATCAATAGCCCATGCATTTTTAGCGCCGATTTTTTCCTGTATATAAATACCGGAAGTAGTTAACGGATATTCTTTCCATTCTTCACCAATGCAAAGAATAACGTCTATTTTCATAGGATCATAATTAAAACGTTTTAAACAATCAAGCCCGGCTTTTACACCCATTTCCTGAGTACCGTCATCAAGCCCCGGGCCTGGAACGGGTTTTTTATCAAAACCGAGTTTGTCCTTTACAGCCTCAGCTGCCCATTTCCCTTTTGTTGCTTCAGCAACTTGTTCTGCAGTCATAAAATTATCCGGTATATAAACACCGTATGCTGCAACACCTACATTTGTTTTATCAGACATAGTTATCTATCCTCCATGGAGTTTATTTATTATTTAAGTAACAACTTAAAATTATTTTTGTATATTAAATATTTTGTCAACTTATTTTAAATTTTGAATCTAAGAATTATCAAGGCGATAATCACAATAAAACTAATAGCAAGCATGGTTTATGAAAAGCAAAATAAATTAAGTTGATTTTAATAAGATTTATAAGGTATTAAAATAACATGTAATTCATGTATTAAAAATGCATTGGATTTTTTTATCAAAATAAAATGTCAGGATAATGATCTGAGAATAATAATTGAGATTTATTTATAATTTTAATGAGGAATTAATCCCTACTATGCATGTTTTCTCGCATTATGAAATGGTAATTAGCATTCTGGAAAAATTTTGCAATATTTTCTTAAAAAAAATATTTTTGTTGTTGACATTCTTTTTTCCTTATGTCAGGATGTTGCAAAGGCTTTATATATAATTATAAGAGCGTTTTTTTAATCATAACAATAAAAAATTTAAGAATTAAAGAGGAAGCTATGAGCAATTTACCAATAGTGTTAGTCGTACTCGGTGATTTTATTGAAAGCATAGGCGCAATTTTAGTATTTGCCTCATGGGCTGCAACCGTGGTTGTTTCATACAAAATAGAAAGGCGTAAAATTTTCTTAATGAACCTTTGTTTACCGTTTCTATTTTCCATGTATTATGTAATCGAAAAAATGCGGCATAAGTTTGCCAGATATTTAACATGGGGTTTATACGGCGGTTTTGGCCTGTTAATATTTGGATATATACTATCAGCGCACAGCATGTCACTTGTAGGTTACTTGTTTATTGACGGTGTACTTAAAGGGTGTATTTACGCGTTAATGGCATTTGGATTAATATTAATCTTTAAAACCACTGACCTTGTAAACTTTGCTCAGGCAGATATGACAATGATTGTTACTTTCCTTGCTCTAACTTTTATCGGCGGTGAAGTAACTCCGGGACAGTCAACTGACAGCAGCTTTATTCTTATGTGGGCTTTGGCAATTCCTGCGGCCGGATTAGTAGGGATATTTACCGAAAGGGTGCTTATACGTCCAATTAGAAATGAGCCAATACTTTCGCAGATTATTGCAACCATGGGTTATGCGTTGTTCTTAGGCGGTATTGGGCAAGCTTTCTGGCATACAGCTGACTATAACTTTCCTCCACAAATAGGCACAGAAGTTGGTCTATGGAGCGGTTGGAAATTGTCTTCAGATTTAATTTTCGCGGCATTCTGGACAGTATTAATTATTACAATTTTAGCTTTATTCTTTAAGTATACATTGGTAGGGGTTGCGTTGCGTGCAACAGCTCAAAATTTAGTTACAGCGCGTTTAATGGGTATTAATACCTCACTTGTATTTATGTTAAGTTGGGCGGTTGCTTCCATACTAATGTTAATAGCCGGAGTATTTTACGTTACTAGTACCGAGGCTAAGCTTAGTATTATAACCATGGGGCCGTTGATGATAAAGGCCTTCTCGGCTGCGGTGCTGGGAGGGTTCACTTCCTTACCCGGCGCAGTAATAGGAGGTATAATACTGGGAGCATCAGAAGCGATAGTTGCGTTTATCGCGCCTGAAATTGCAAGTATTTTCCCATTCTTGTTAATTATTTTAGTATTGATAATAAAACCGAACGGTTTGTTTGGTCATTATTCACAGAAAAAAGTATAGTTTAAAAAGGTGTATAGCTTATGATGGTAGCGAACAAAAAGAAAAAATTATTGTATTTCGGAATATCTATTCTATTGCTTGTTTTTATACCTTTCTTTTCTCAGTTAAATTTAAAAATAGGCGGTAAGATTAAGTCTTATGCTTCATGGATAGATCTATTTAATGGTATTTTACTTTACGGTTTATTAGCTATAAGCTTGAACTTGCTTATCGGTAATGCCGGACAGATATCAATCGGCCATGCCGCATTTTACGCGATTGGGGCATATGCATCGGGTTTATTTATGCTTAACCTGTCATTCCCATTCTTTATTGCGTTACTATGCGCGGCATTTTTAACAGGAATACTGGGTTTTCTAATAGGTATGCCTGTACTTCGTCTGGAAGGCCATTATCTCGGTATTGCGACCCTCGGTGTCGGTGTTGTTGTTGAAGAATTGGCAAAAAAAGACATATTTAAAAAAGTTGGAGAATTAATAGGCCCTAAAGGGTATAATTTAAATATTTTTGGTTATAATCTTGAAAGTGCGGGTAAGGTTTATTTTGGAAAAACGTTTGGAATTGACAATACGTTTTTTTCCTATTTGATTATTCTAGGCCTAACAATAGGGATAATAATTCTGGTTAAGAACTTATTAAAAACTAAAACAGGCCGTGCATTTTCTGCATTAAGAGATTCACAAACTGCAGCACGAATGATGGGTGTAAACATCGCGCTTTATAAAAACATTGCATTTGGTATAAGCGCTTTTATTGCAGGTTTTGCCGGTAGTTTATATGCTCATTTACTTGGTGCCCTTGAAGCAGAAACTTTTAGCCTTGCATTGTCACTTATTCTGCTCGCTATTATTACTATAGGCGGTCTAGCAACTTTGGAAGGTTCAATTTTCGGAGCAATTTTTTATACACTGCTGGATCAAAAACTCGTTGGTATTGCCCCGGATAAGTTTCAAGGCCCTGCGCGTAATACAATAGTAGGGCTTGTGCTTGTATTGGTAATTATGTTTTTTCCACGTGGACTTGTATATATGAAATTTAAAGTGAAAGCTTGGCTTTCTAAACAGTAACTTACAAAAATAGAAAAGAGGTCATTCTATGAGTTTTTTAAGTATTAAAGGATTAACCATGAGGTTCGGCGGTTTGACAGCTATTAACAACGTTACTCTTAGTGTTGACAAAGGCCAAATTGTCGGTTTGATAGGCCCGAATGGTGCCGGAAAATCCACATTTTTCAATTGTGTAACAAGAATTTATGAACCAACTGAAGGTGAAATCGAATTTAATGATTATAACCTTTTAAAATATAATTCTCATGATATTATGAATATGGGTATTGCCCGGACATTTCAGAACCTTGAGTTGTTTAACCATATGACAGTTATGGGTAATCTTCTAGTAGGATTACACTCAAGGATATTTTCAGCAGGTAAAGGGTTCGGTAAAGGCGCGTTGTCATTCGGTTCGGATTTATTTAATCTGCCTATGACAAAAAAGACTGAACAGGAAGCAGTTAACGAAGCTCTGGAAATACTTGACTTTTTAGGTATCCGGGGGATTGAAAATTTTCTTGTTTCAATCCTGCCATATGGAACGAGAAAATTAGTAGAGCTTGCACGGGCGTTGATATCCAAAACCAAGTTATTATTACTTGACGAACCCGCAGCAGGTATGAACCCACAAGAAACAAAAAAACTTACAGACCTAATTAAAAGAATTAGAGATGAGTTTGATATAACCGTATTACTCGTTGAGCATGACATGAGTTTGGTAATGAATGCTTGTGAGTATATTTATGTAATAAACTTTGGAGAAAAAATCGGTGAAGGAGACCCTTCAACTATACAGAATAACCCAAAAGTTATTGAAGCTTATCTTGGAGCGGAGGACTAATACATGTTAAAATTAAGAAACGTTGAAGCATTTTATGGTAAAATTCAAGCACTTAGAAGAATTTCTTTTGGTGTACCTGAAGGTTCAATTGTTGCCTTACTGGGAGCAAACGGAGCTGGAAAGACAACAACTCTTCGCGTTATAAGCGGTATTGTTCGTCCGTCAAAAGGTTCTGTTGAATTTATGGGTGAAGATATTAGTAAAACAACCCCTGAAAAAATTGTTCGAAAAGGTATAATACATTGCCCGGAAGGCCGACAGGTTTTCCCCGAATTAACAGTACTTGAGAATTTACGGATCGGCGCTTACGCACGTAAAGATAAAGCAAATGTTAAAAAAGATATGGAACAGGTATTTGAATACTTCCCGCGTTTAAAAGAACGCCAAAGCCAGATGGCGGGAACACTATCCGGTGGTGAGCAGCAAATGCTTGCTATTGGCCGTGCGTTAATGGGTAAACCTAAATTATTACTTCTTGATGAGCCGTCTCTCGGACTAGCTCCGATTATTGTTGCTCAAATCTTTGAAGTAATACAGGAAATCAATAAACGTGATAAAACTACAATACTACTTGTAGAACAAAACGTTTATAAAGCGCTTTCTATCAGCCATTTCGGATTTATTTTGGAAACAGGAAAAATTACACTCGGCGATAAAGCAGACGCTTTATTGCAAAACCAGCAAGTAAAAGATGCATATCTTGGCGCTGGCGGCGGTCATTAATTATATATAGTTTTTAAAATAAAGGAGTTGGAATTATTTTTCAACTCCTTTATTTTTTGAAACTACAGATTTTTTCTTTAGATAAAGGACAGTTTTCGCATAAAGGTTTGGGCCTACAGAAAAGGTGTCCAAGATAAACAATCTGTGCGTGAAAATCCTTATATAATTCAACATCTTCTTTCAAATTTTGCATGAAAAAATCCTGATAAGTTTTATATGAATCAGATTCTCTAAGAATATCAAGTCTGCTGAAAATCCTTTTAGTATAAGCATCGATTACAAAAATTAATTTATCAAAAACATATAAAACTATGCTGTCAGCAGTTTCATTCCCTATTCCTTTTACAGATAAGAAAATATTGCGCAACTCCCACTTATCTTCACATTGTGCATTCTCAAGCTTACCATCCCAACGCGAAATAATTAAATCCGCAGCCAGCTTAACAGCTTTTGTTTTCTGGTTATAATAACGTGTACTTTTAATAAAAGGGGCAATGATTTCATGACTTGTGTATGCAATTTTTTCAATAGACAATAGTTTTTCGTTTTTCAAATTATCAATTGCTTTCTTAACGTTTTTCCAGCTGACATTTGGCGCTAAAATCGCGCCGAAGAAAATCTCAACTTTGGAATCAGCTGGCCACCAGTTTCTAAATCCAAAATCGTTTAATAAGACGTTGTATATATTTATAAGTTTTTCTTTAATTTAAAAATCCTAACTGCAATATAGTTTTTAATTGTATAATATTTACTGCAATAATTCCCATTGTATTTTTCCCATGTTTTCTTGAAATGAAACTATCCACATATTATCCCGATAATAAAAATAGAATAATGATTTACCCGTTATTAAATTCCGTGTGTAAATTATTTTTTTATCAAATGAATATTGATTTACTTTATATGCTTTGAAACGTGTCATATCTGAATGATATTTATAATATATTTCATACACGTTTTTTCCCCCGCTTGAAAAAGCTTTTACTATATGATATGATTTCAAACTATTAATTAGGCTTTGGTTTTTTCTTTTTAATATACGCTTTAATATTCTTGTATAGATTCTACGTTTAAATCCTGTGCCGGGTTTAAAATAATAACCTGTTGTACTAAAGTTAATTGGCTTTTTTCCAATTTTTTTGAAATTTTTCCAATAGCGCAGTGAACGCAGGGATAGAAAAATTTTATTGTTATACACTTTACTAAATTTATAATAACCGGTTAAATTAGCCCTTACCAGCATTATAAATGCCTTGTCAGCCAGTTTATTATAAGAATAGTATTCAGCCATTTTATAATAATGATTGCTGATTTGCCATTTATATACATTATTTCGATATAAGTTTTCCAGTTCATTTAATAGTTTTTTTTCTGAAACATTAATAAACGGTATATATGCTATGATAAATAAAATTGTGATAGCTTTCATTATTTTTCCGAATGCTTTAGTTAATAATTAATATAACCATAAAATTAAGTAATTATTTAAGTCATTTAATAATATTATTCTTTGTCTATGTATTCTATACCTTTTCCTGTCATGATAAGTTCAATGTATTTTTTCATAGTTACATATACTTCAGGAAGATATTGTTCAAAGTTTTCTTCATAGTTTTGCATTTCTTCTTCGATAATTTTTCTGCCTTCTTTTGAAGTATTGTCCATTAAGTTTTTTGAAGTAACATCAGAAAAAATATGGCAAGCAATAGCTACTTCTTTATGGGAAAGCCATGAAACCAATTTTTGAATTTTTATTACATCCAGTTCGTTAACTTGTTTTTCAAGTTCATGAAAATCCATACCCATTCTCCAGCATATTATAATATCTTATAATATACGCAAACAAAATAAATGTAAATGATTTTAATCAAATCCTGTAGTTTTTTTTCAATGAAAACGATAATTTGAAAAGGTAGTGTTCATTTATACATCTTCGACAACTTTGACAACAAACGGAAACTTCCATTTAACAAATTGTCCGAGAATAGTAATTTGTTTTCTCGTTATATATGCAGGCGTGCTTTGAAACTCTACAATTCCTCCGTCAAAATGTGTAAACTTTGCATGGTGGTCTATTAATGCAAGAGGGGTTACTTTATTCCAATCAGAAACGTCTTTAAGCTGGCGGATTTTCTTTAGGTCACTTGCAAGCAGCACTTTTTTCTTTTTTATGTTTTCTATTATTTCTTTATTTGAACTCATAACATCCTCCGGTTAGAATAAATATATTAAAATTATTTTACAAAACGAATAAAAAAATCCAGTATTTTAACTATTAGATTAATTTATTATCAACTATCTTTTTTATTTATCAAAAAAAGTAATATATTAATAACTAAAGAAAAAATAAATATAATTGTTGCTATTACGCAATATTCAAATCTATTGTCGTTCCTTAAAATAATAATTAAAATTATCAGTATTAATAGTGTAAACACAGATAATATTCTGCAAGTTAATATCAACCGCCATGATTTTTCTGAAACCTTTTTTAGTATTTTTTCGTTTTTTGGTTCCCGGTTTATTATCAACATGATTACCGAGTATATAATTAATCCCACTCCAGCAACCGGATATAATACTAAAGTCGTTATTCTCGTTACCTCTAGTAATATTATACCTATAACCAAACTAAAAAGTCCAAAACCTGCTATATAAATATTTTTTTGTATTTTATTCATAAAATATTACTATTCATTAATTGAAGGAGGGGTTGAATTATTGCTGCCTTCGGTTTTACTTTCCGTAGTTTTTTTAGGCTTTTCCTCCGGTTTTTTATTAATTCCTTCTTGTCTAATTGTATTTCTAATACTTATGCCTTTTTCAGGTATTTTAATTTTTATTGGTTTGTCCGGTTTATTTCCAGACGGATCACTACCTGTAATTTCAATTTCTCTGGCTTTTGATTTCTTTTCTATATAAAACTTAAACTTAACTATTTTTTTATTAATAATATCATATTTACTATAAATTAAAATCCCTCTTAAGTCTCTAACAATATCGAGTTTGCTGAAATATATCTCTTTATATTCTTTTCCGTTTTCACTTACTAAAAAGTTCTTAAAATACCGGTTATTGTCTTTATATTCAACAAAAATAACAACATAGCTATTAGATTCACCGAGTTTATATATTGAAATACTTGGTTTATAAAAATCTTTACCCGAATATAAACTAAGGTTTAGCGTTATCACGTTGTCAGCATACCCGCGTCTATAATTTGCAAATTTACCCGCAAATGTTCTTATATTAAATTTAGTGCCTTCCGCCATGCGCATTGTTCCGAAATTTTCCCATTTATAGCCGTAAACAACGTAACGCGGTATTTTAATATAAAACGCTTTTTTAAATTTATCATGTTTTACAAGTGAAGAAGTAATCAAGAAAAATAGTTTTTGAGCTTTTCCCAAAAATCTGCCCTTATAAAAAAACAATTCATTTCCATTTTCTTTAACGTAATTCATACTGCGAAGAGCATATTCGCTGCCCGGCTGCCGATTTTTTGTAAAATCCCCTGTTGCTGTTGTTAATAGAATTGATTTTATTTCAGGTTTTTTTCTTATATACAAATCAAGATAAGATTTATTGGCTTTAATAATTATATCGCTTTGTTTCAATGATAATTTGGCTTTTATAAGTTCCTTATAATTTGCATATTTTTTTCTTCTTTTTCGTCTTTTTCTACCGTTATCAGACCATGGAACGTTTAATTCATCTTTTTTTCTATGTTTGTGTTTTTTAGAGTTGTATTTTTTTCTTAATTCGCGGAATGTTCTATCTTCACCCCGCCCATCATAATTTTTTTTATTCCTAAAAACTCTTTGTTCTTCATTTATTTCATCGTTTTTATCTTTATATAATGGGGGCGGCCCCTGTTCTTCTTCATTTCTTGCAGAGTACAATGATAATGTTATAAATGTGATTATGAATATAATAATTGTTTTTTTCATTTTTCTCTTTTATAAACAATGTAATAAAATTATAATTTTTCAATAATTTTATCAACCCAATCAATTTTAGGTTTATCTTTTAAAAAAATTTCATTTTCAATTTTTTTAAACTGCCCCTGTAGAGCAAAGTTCCGGTCTATGGATTTTAAATAGTTTATATCCATTTCTTCAAGTTTAATGAAAGCAGTATTTCTAATCGGATAAAAATCTTCTATTCTGGTTTCATCATATAAAGATTTAAGCAATGTTTTAACTACATCCCTTCCTTTATAATCCGAAATTTGATTCACTGCTTCTTCACGGATATTAATATTTGTACAATCACATAACCGCAATAAACCTTCCTTACCTTCTCTTAATCGGCATAGAGTAACAAAAAGTAAAGGTTTCAATTCTGTATTAAGATACTTTTTCACATATTTTTGCACAACCGGAGAAATATTTTCTTCACCAATCCTTGCAAGCGCTAATACTGTGGAATATACGTTTTCTATATTACAACTGCGCAAATAGTTTAGTAAAGGAAAGATTGCGTCATAATCTTTTAAATGTCCCAATGCTTCTATAACGTTTTCAATATTTTCATGATTATTATTAAGTGAATTTATTAATACTGGAACAGCATTGGTTATTTGTTTCTTTTTTATAATTTCAATTTCAATAAAATTATAATTATCCTTTTTAACTAATTCACTTTCAAAAACCTTTGGTGTTAATATGGCTTTGCTTATTGTTTTTAAATAGGAAAAAGCTATTGGAAAATTCCATGGATGTATCATTCCCCAGAGATTTAAGTTAAACCCCACATCGAATATAAGCATTGTAGTAGCATCTACATATGGCTTTACAAGCGAGCGAATTTCATTGTTATAAAGTTCATTTCTGGCTTGTTTGATACTTTTTTTCTCTTCTAGCAGCTTTTGCGCTATTTGATTATTGGCTCTGGCAATTATAAAGCCAATGTCTTTTTGCCTTCCCGTTTTAATCATCCATTGAATTACGTTTACAATATTTACGTTATCATTAACGTAAACAGCCGCATATCCGTGTATTTTCTCATCAATGTCAAAAAATGTGTTATTTAAAAAATAAGCATGCGAAAAGTAATCCATGGCCAGTTCTTTTTTATTGATTTTTTCATAAATCCAGCCAAGGTAATAGAATGCCTTGAATTCATAAGGACTGTCTGCAATTATTTTTTTAAGAATATTTTCTGCCTGCAGATAATCATCATAAACTAAATGCTTAAGCGCGGTGTTAATGTTTTTATTTATCATAACGTTCCCCTCCCAACGTTATTTAAGTTTCTAATTTCATAATTTTATCAACACGGCGTTCGTGACGGCCGCTCTCAAAATTAGTGGTTAACCATATCTTTAGCATTTCAACGGCATCATCTTCACTGATAACTCTTGAACCCATTGCAATAACATTCGCGTTGTTATGCAATCTGGAATATTTTGCTGTCATTATATTTGTGCAAAGAGCACAGCGTATACC
>CALGPD010000220.1 GCA_937960625.1 uncultured Spirochaetia bacterium
TCTTCGGGCAGTCCATGATGTTTCTCATCTGTAATCAGAATAGATTTCAGCCCGTTTTTTATATATGCAATTGCATCGCCGGTTTTATCCCCAATGCCAACTGAAATATTTGGGAATTGCTTTTTAAGATTTTTTATTATTCTCTGCTTGTATTTTTCGTTGTTAAAAGTGTATTTTCCAAAATTCCAGAAAAATATCGGCCCTGCCGGATAATTAAATAAATCAAGCCAGAATTTAGTTTTATGTATAAACGCGTTGTCTCTATGAGTAACGTATATAATATCGTATTTTTCAGCCACCCGGTTTAAAACTTCTGAAGAGTTTTTAACAGCGGGAATTTTAATATCCTGATTTAAAAGGAAAAGTAATATTTTTGTGTCACAAACCGTATGGTCAATATCGCAAATGAGAATTGGTTTGTGCTCGTTGTATATCCCGGCAACAATGTTACTGGGGTTTGCAAAGTATCTGCTTTTTTCGCTAAGTTTTATAGTAATAACGTGAGTTCCGGGTTCATCAAAATAATGGCCTATTTCTGCAATGCCGTTTTTATCCGTAGAAGACATACCGATGAAATTATCATCAATATAGAAATCAACCATTTCTCCATATTTATCAAAACCGAGCAGGTTTGATGTTTGCACTTTGCATTTCAGAATATAATTATTACCCGGAGTGCCTACAATGTCATATCCTTTTAAGTTCAAATTTCTGGAGTTATAAGCAAAGAATAAGCGGATAAAGAATGCAAAAATAAAAAAGCTTACTATTATTTTTAAATATAAAAAACCCATTTTCCAGCTTTCCCGTAATTAGATTAAATGTAAAATAATTATATAAAAAATAATTTTACAAAAAAATCTAATGTAGTCTTAAAATATCTTACCGAGAATATTATTAAAAAATAATCAAAAGGACAATCACTTTGCGAAGATACATTTCAACAATCATATTTATTATAATTTTTATTGTATCTTGTAAATCGAATCCGAGTATGAAGAATAATTACGATAAAAGGTTTTCAGAACCCGGTGAGCCTTATATCAGTTACTACCTTGACTATGACAATTTCACGGATACTTTATTAACTCAAGTTGACTTACACAATATTGTAAAAAACCGGATAAAAAACTACATTAGAACAACCATGAACAAAAAAGGTTTAATTATCAAACGTGAATGGTTTTATAATTCCAAACTGCGCATGGTGGAATATTATAATAATAAGGGAATAATTTTAAGCCAGATTCTAAAAATAAGCAAAAATGAATACGTTAAACGCGTATTCCATTATATAAGCGGCAAACTTTTCAAAATCAATATTTATATGAACAACGAATTAAACGCGATTATCGAGCATTTTTATAATAACAAACTTTTAGTTAAAAAACATAAATACAATGAGAATTATAAAATAACCACAAAGACCTTCATAAGGTATACGAAACGGAACAAAATTAGAACGCAGGTTGAATATTTATATCAGAATGGAAAGAAAGCGTATAAGATAAAAGAGTATATTGCCAAATATAAAAACGGTAAAATAATGTACGATGTTGAGTATTTATATAACCGTAAAGGGAAATTCAAACATTTTTCCCGTTATTTTGATACCGAGGGGAAAATAAAGGCGGGAATCTTATTTAGTTCAAAATATCGTGGAAAAGTATTATTTAAGAATAAATACAAAAACGGCAAAATTCTTTATTCATGGGCGTATTATTATAAAGGCAGAGCGAAATCAGTTACAGCCTATTCAGGACACCGAGCAGCGAAAAAAACCGGATTCTCAAACAGAGGGCGGATTATATTTCAAAACCGTTTTGATGATATGGGCAGAGAAATAAGCACTCCTGAATCCTGATATTGTGAAAACAATTTTTATTTTAAATCCTTATTAAATATTAATTTTTTTCTTTAGCTGAAACCAATCTTTTTTCCAAAGCCGATTGAAACGGAATAACAATAAACGTTATCATTATCGCAATATAAAGCACTGCGAGAATACACACTGCAGATGCAGCCCCAATTTTTGCGTACAATTTTTCATTTGAGAAAATAGCAATAAAACCGATGAACGTTGCCGTTACAGTAGAAGCAACGAGTAAGTTTTTAAATGTTTTAAAAAACCTGATGCCCTTTTTTATTTCGATTTCATCGTATTCCGCGTTTTCGAAAGCAAATTTAAAAGCTCTTCCGATTTCAGAAAAGCTATATTGGCTTAACATAACGATAAAACTTAACCCTATAGTAATTGCAAATGTAGGTATATCAAGAAACTGCTGAATATTTTTACTTACTAAAAATAAAGAAGCAATGATCATTGACAGCCCTAATAATAGGGGGATAAAAAATGTTTTTTTCATGAGTTACCTCCAAAAGATTTTTTAATTATTATTTTTATATTTCTATTTATTCTAAATATTTTGTTTTTTATTTTTTTAGTTTTGTAGTACTTTGAAATATTTGCAGCAAAGCGTGTATTTTTAAACTTTTCAGAATAAGTGGAGATCGCTAAAAAGAGAATTAATACGATGGAGAAGCCATAAGCCATAATCTTAAAATTTATTCTATTTTTTGTCTTTTGTGAATTTATATAGTTATTAATCCTTTTATCAGTAGAATTGCTGATAATGATTTTATCTATTCCGGTTTTATAATATTCTTTTAATTGTTTTTTAAAATTCATTATTTTTCTCCAAATTTTCTTTTAAAATTTTTTTAGCATAATGTAAGCGGGATTTTACCGTTCCTTTTTTAATGTTCAAAATTTTTGAAATATTGTTATAGCTTTGTTTTTCATAATACCTTAAGAAAATTATTTCTTTCATTTCCGGGCTGAAATCTTTAAGTATGTTTTCTACTTGTGCAGCTTTTTCATCAAAAGAATTGTCCGAAACGCTGGTTTCAATATCTGAATTATCAAAATCATGAATGAGAATAGGTTTTTTCTTTTTATAATCATTTATTAAATGATTTTTAGTTATAGTATATACCCATGTTGATAAAGAATACTCAGGGTCATATTTATCAATATTCTCAAATATCTTTATCATTATTTCACTTAACAAATCTTCCGGACTTTGATTTGAATTGTTTTTTATAAAATATAAAAGCCTTTTATTATACTTATTCCATATATACTCATAAATTTTTGATCTGCTTGTTTTGCACTTTGTATTTAAAAAGTCTTTAAACATTTCAATAAAATTGCTCACTTAACTTTTATCTCCTTATTAAATAAATACAACGTGTTAGCAAAAAGGTTCATTTTTTGTTATTTTTCTAATTGAAAAATGAAAAAAAACACGTTATTTAGGTAATGAGCAAGGAATTTTATGAAAAAAATAATTTTAGTTTTTTTATTATTTGTTATATTAATGCCCTTATACCCGGGTATACAAAGCAACAACATGAATGAAACAAGCGTTGCGTTGATTAACAGTCATGAAAATATAACTTACAACAAAAAGAGTGATATTACGGCTGACTCTTTGTTCCGGAAAGCATATAGTTATTCACAAGCTGGAAATCACAAAGCGGCATTGAGATTATATTTTTTAGTATTATATAAACACAAAAAATCGCACGGTGTTAATCATAAATACGTCGCCTCTACATATCATAGAATTGGTTTAACATATTACTGGCTAAAAAAATATAAGAAGTCTATAAAATACTATAATAAATCTTTGGGAATATATTTGAAAATCTCCGGGATGAATAACGCGCTTACGGCTTTATCATACTCCGAGCTTGGAAAAGCTTATTTCAGAATGCATAAATATTTACCCGCTTTTAAAGCCCATCGTAATGCGATGAATATATATGAAAAACTTTTTGGCAATAATCACCGTTTAACTGCGCTTTCGTATCATGAAATAGGTATAACGTATTATGGATTGAAAGAATATTATAAAGCAATAGCATATCATAAAAAAGCGCTGGCTGTTTTTCTAAAAGCTTTTGGAAAAAACCATTCGTCTACAGCTTTATCATATTCAGAGCTTGGTATGACATATTATAGAATGAGAAAATATGAGCTCGCCATAAAATTCCATAACAGTGCATTGGAAATCCGTAAAACAATTTTTAGAATTAATAGTAGTAAAACTGCGTTTACATGTCATGAATTAGGCGTAACGTATTACGCGTTAGGAAAGTATGAAAAATCTTTAGAATTTCATAAAAAAGCTCTGGAGATCCGTCTAAAAGTTTTTGGGAAAAACCATACATCTACTGCCTTTTCTTATGAACAGATTGGCAGTACTTATTATAAATTGCGGAATTGGCCGTCTGCGTTAAAATCTTATAAAACCGTATTGCAAATCCGCTTAAAAGTATATGGAAAATCTCATAGAAAAAGTTTATCTTCTTATAATCATATTGCTTCTATTTATTTTTATTTAAAAAAATATAAAAAAGCTTTGGAGGTTCTAAATACGGCTATAAAAAACGGCGTCCTGGCTAATGTGAATAATGTTGGAGAAATAGCGCGGTTATATATAAGCTCCGGTATTATATATAAGCGAATGTTTAATTATAATAAAGCCTTGAAATATCTCACTAAAGCACGTACAATAATTTTATCAATTGAAAAATTTGAGAATAAAAAATCTTTACTTAATATAACTTCATATATTATTAGATACCTAAAAAATGAAATAAAAGTAAAGCTTTCAAAAGAAAATAAAAAAGCAATCAGGAAAGTTGAAAATCCTTTTAGCCAATAACTTCAGGGGGAGTGTGTAATGAAAAAAAACAATAATCTAAAACTTATAGCTTTAAGTATTGCGCTGATTTTAAACTTTTCAATATCCGCTGAATACCTATACAGCGCGTCACTGACTAATAAAAAGAACGTAAAGAAATTATCCGTTGCTCATGAATATATACAAACGGGAAAAAGGTATTTCAAAACGCATCAGTACAAACGTGCTTTTAAATATCTCGAAACCGCGTTAAACAAAGTTATAAAAAAATACGGTAAATATAATTTAGAGGTGGCAAAATTAAGTAGTTATATAGCACTCAAGTATCAAAAGTATTATTTACATAAAGAAGCTGTGGAACATTTTAGAAAAACTATTTCAATCAGGATAAAACTTTTAGGGAGAAACCATAATTTAACAAAAGAATCGGTTTGTAATTCGGTTAATACATTAGTTGAACTAAAACGTTTTAAAAAAACAAAAGATTGTTTAGATAAATTATTAAAATTTTTTTTGGAGCAAAAAGAAAAGAATTACAAATATATAACTGGAATATACGATGTTTATTCTAAATATTATATTAAAAGAGCTAAATATAATTTAGCTTTAAAGTATGCAAAAAAATCTTTAAAGCTTAAACTAAAAGTATTTGGTAAAAAATCTAAAGAAACGGCGAAGTCTTATTTTATTTTAGGAATAGTGCTTTGCAGAATAAAACAATTCGAAAATTCGGAAAAATATTTTAAAAAATGTTTAACAATAATATTTTCTTTGTTTGGAGAAAAACATGAATATATTTTTGAAAGTTATGGTAGGATGTCTTTATTATATTTAGAATGGAAGAAAGTTGAGAAAGCGATGAACATTTGCAATAAAGCAATTCGTATAGGAAATAAGATTTTTTACAAATATCATACTAATATAGCAGGAATTAATTTTGTTAAAGGAACTATATATTTATATTTTGAGAAATATTACAAAGCTTTAAAGTATTGTCAAAAAGCGCTTCAAATCGCAAAAAACAATTGGGGGGATGGAAATAAAAAGTCAATGATAAATTTGATTTCTTTTTTTATTCGTTACGTGAAAAAAGAGATTAAAACTCTTGAGAAAAAATTAGAAAAAAATAAAAGGAAAAATATTGACAACCCTTTTGGGAAATGATATTTAGTATATCGAAAAGACTTCTAATTCAACCTTGCGTTCCTATTGAAATAACTTTCCGTAAACTCTTTGGATTTACCGTATAAGAAGCGTTTCATGTAATTAAACTTAGCCCTGAGAACCAAATCCGTACGCATCCATTTTAATACTTTTCTATACTCATCCGGGGTCATTAAGAACGCAAAAACTTCCGCTTTATCTTCTTCAACAGCGCTTGTGGAATATCCGTTAACAAAACCCTTAGCCGGATGCTTTTTCCATGCGATACTTGGGTTGCGCATATACATACCGCCCCTGCCGTACCTTGTGCCGGGTACATTTAAGGAAACCCATCTAGGATCTTTATAATACATACTTCCGTTAAATTGCTGTTCAATCATATGATAATATTCATGATGTATAACGTGTTCTGTATAGGTTTTTGAATAGCTTAAAACTATACTCGTGCTTAGATATAAAACTTCACCATAAGCATCAGGCATTGCTCCTCGTTTTTGTCCCTGAACACTCATATTTTTAACAAGCGCAATTGCCCTTAATTTTGTTTTCCTGATAAAATCAACAGGATATTTATTAAATACCCGTATAAGAATTTTGCCAAGTTTTTTTAGTTTTACGTTGTCGGCATTAGTTAAATATTGCCATCGTGTGTACCTTCGGGCATAACGGGAAGGCCTAAAGCGTCTATAATGAACGCGTACGCCGTATTTGCGGTGGATTTGATTGAAACCGTTAACTATTTCATTTAAACTTGAAGAAACATTTGTGTTTTGTGCACTACCGGAATTTTTATTTTCATTATCATTCAGGCTGTTATTGTTTGATGAATTATACCCGCCTGGCCTTGCTGTGTGTCCTGTACGGGGATTGTACCAGAGTTTCCTCACCTGATCATAATACATTCCTGAACGCGTGTCATACCATTGGTTTTTATTTTTATCCCAGATTACTTTTGTAAACCCGTTGTTTGAAATTATTGCAAAAAGCAAAATGCACAAAGTCATTATTTTTTTCATGGTTTCTCCAATGTATTAGTTATTATTAATTCTTGGAACTATTATAAATAAAAAAGTGAAAAAAATCTACAAAAAATATTGAACATTTTCTAATAGATTCTGCCTGTGATAATGTTTAAATTGTTTTTGTTTTATACAAAAGTTTATTTTTGATTAAAATAAATATAATTCCGAATACTACTATACTTATAATTTGAATTATTAAAATTGACCATTTATAATGATAATATTTAGCTTCACCCAAAGTATGAAAAAGCATTGTTATACAAAAGAATAACCAGTTTAGATATAAAGAACGCGTTAAAATAAAACCTACGCTATAAAATATTCCCATAACTCCCATGATTAAGAGCATTTCTATGCTGCCTAGAGTATCAACAAAAAAAGCAAATCCCATTGCAATTCCGCTAAAAATCGGAGCAGTTATATATCCAAAAGTTTTACTTTTTGCCATATCAAGTATCATACCGGGGATTAAGTAAAGGCAAAAAACAGTGAGGCCAAATGACATAGGAATGAACAATATTAGATATTTAATTATTACTTCAACACTAGGTTTGCTATTTATGGTATGAGACAACGCATCTGATCCGATTACATTTAAAGCTGTAAATGTAATTAAGTATATTACACCAATTATCATAAGATGCTTTTTTTCGTTTTTATATTTTATTTTAAATTTGACCATTAAAAATAATGGGATAAATACTCCTGACAGTGAAGAATATAAAGCGACGAAAATCAAACTGCCAATATAACCGCTTACAAGTTGAGCAATAAACCAATTCAAAAGATAAAAAAAGAAAGCCATTAAAATATAGAATTGCTGTTTTTTCATGAAAATATTTCCTTAAACTCGTGCATTTTAGATAATAAAAACTACATAATTTATCATAAGTTTTCAATTAAGACAAATAAAAAACCCCGGCTAAAATAACCGGGGCTGTGTATGTTTAAGTTAAGACTTTTTACTTAATTCCTTTTTCCCGTTTTATTTCTTTGATTAGCGCGGGAACGACTTCCATTGCATCGCCTACAATGCCGTAAGTTGCGACATTGAAAATCGGCGCGTTTTCATCAGAGTTGATTGCAACGATAACATCTGATGATGACATACCGGCGAGGTGCTGGATTGCTCCTGAAATACCTACTGCGATGTATATTTTAGGCTGTACGGTTTTACCCGTTTGACCTACTTGGTGAAATGATTCAATCCATTCTGAATCAACAACAGCGCGGGATGCTCCGACTGCCCCGTTTAAAAGTTCAGCAAGTTCATAGAGCATTTTAAAGTTCTCGGGTTTTTTTAAACCCCTGCCGCCTGAAACGATAATTTCAGCATCAGCAAGGTTAACTTTTTCTTCTCCGCTTCTAATAACTTCAAGAATTTTCGTTCTAATATCAACGGCTTTAATATCTACCGCGAAATCAATAATTTCACCTTTGCGTGATGTGTCAGGCTCACCGAGTTTCATTACTTTAGGCCTTACCGTTGCCATTTGTGGACGGTAATTTTCACATGTGATTGTAGCCATAATGTTTCCGCCAAAAGCAGGGCGGGTTTGTAATAAGATTTTTTTCTTTAAATCTATTCCAAGATGTGTACAATCTGCGGTTAAACCGGTTTGAATTCTAACTGCGATACGCGCTGCTAAACTCCGGCCTACTGAAGTTGCGCCCATTAAAACGATTTCGGGTTTGGTTTCGTTAATTAGTTTGGTAAATGCTTCTGTGTATGCATCGTTTGTGTATTCTTCAAACTCATCGCCTTCAATTACGTATACTTTATCAGCACCGTATGAAATACATTCATTGGCATGGTTTTTTATTCCTTTGCCAACTAAAACTGCCCAAACTTCACAGCCTAAATCCTGAGAAAGAAGTTTTGCTTCACTGATTAATTCTTTACCGACACTCATTAAACTGCCGCCGGCAGTTTCAGCATATACCATAATATGACGGAAGTCGTTTACATCCGGCAATCCGTCTGTATTAACTTCTCTATTTATTACTATAGCGTTAACCGGGCAAATATCTTCACATTGGCCGCATACAATACAACCGTCACCGATTACTGCCATTTTGCCTTCCATTGAAATGATTCCCACAGGACAAGCAGGAACACATTTCTTACAACCGATACATTTATCCGTTACTTTAATTATATCATCCATATTAAGCTCCTGTTTATCCGATTATATAATTCCCATTTCTTTAAAATGGCCTGTGAGTTTTTGTGCTTTTTCTTCTGCTGTTTCTCCATCTATAAACTCTCCGCCTTCTCTGGCTTCAGGAGTAAATATTTTTACAACAACAGTAGGAGACCCTTTTAATCCAATTCTCTCAAAGTTTGCGGCAACTTGTTCAGCGCTCCAAACTGGAATTTCCTTTTTCTTGGCTGCCATTTTTCCTTTTAAAGAAGGGTAGCGGGGAGAATTGATTGTTTTTAATACGGTCAGTAAAACCGGTGTCTTTAATTCAAGCATTGAATAACCACCGTCAATATTTGACTGTACTTTAATTGTGTCTCCGCCTTCATATTCAATCTTATTTATATAAGTTACGTGATTTATGTTGAGATATTCAGCGACTCCCGGTCCTACCTGTGCAGTATCACCGTCAATTGCCTGTTTCCCGCTCATAATAATATCTACATCACCCATTTTTTCAATAGCTTTTGATAAAGCATAACTCGTTGCCAATGTATCGGCACCGGCAAAGTGTCTGTCAGAAAGGAGAATTGCTTCATTACATCCCATTGCGATACAATCTTTAAGCATTGTTTCGACTTGAGGTGGCCCCATTGAAAGAGCTGTAACTTTTGTATCGGGGTTTTTGTCTTTTATTTGAAGCGCGGCTTCAACAGCGTTTTCATCAAAAGGGTTTAATATTGAATCAACGCCTTCCCGGATTAAAGTATTTGTCTCAGGGTTTATTTTTACGTCCGTTGTATCCGGAACCTGTTTTACTAAAACTACAATATGCATATAAAACTCCCGGTGCTTATTTTTTCTTGTTAGATTCTTTAATTACACCGAGTGCAATTTCATTTCTTTGAATCTGGTTTGTACCTTCGTATATCTGAGTAATTTTTGCATCTCTCATATATTTTTCAAAAGGATATTCTTTCATGTATCCGTAACCGCCGGCAACCTGTACCATATCAGTTGTTACTTTCATGGCAACGTCTGACGCAAAACACTTTGCCATGGCGGAATAATGAGCGAAATCTTTTTGTCCGCTGTCTACTGCTCTTGCAACGTTATAAATTAATGAACGCGCGGCTTCAACCTGCATTGCTGCATCAGCAATCATGTGTTGAATTGCTTGAAAGCTGATTATTTTTTGGCCAAACTGAACGCGTTCTTTGGCATAAGCAACGGCTTCATCGATAGCGCCTGCTGCAATACCTAGGGCTTGAGCGCCAACTCCGGGCCTTGAATGGTTTAACGTTCCGATTGCAGCTTTAACGCCTAAACCTTCTTTTAATATAAGGTTTTCAGCCGGTATTTTACAATCATCGAAAATAAGTTCTTTTGTTGCTGATGAGTTGATACCCATTTTTTCTTCATCTTTACCGAATGAAAAACCTTCAGTTCCTTTTTCTACGATAAAACAAGATAATCCTCTTGCTCCTCTGGAACGGTCAGTAACAGCAAATACAGTATATATTTCTGCGTGTTCAGCATTAGTAATCCATTGTTTTGTTCCATTTAGTATATAATAATCGCCGTCTTTTTTTGCGGAAGTCTGCATTGCTAGTGCATCTGAGCCGGCATTCGCTTCTGTTAAAGCAAACGCGGCGATAGTTCCCTCTGCGATACGAGGTAAGTATTTCTTTTTTTGTTCTTCATTACCTGAAAGAAGAATTGGAAAAGTTCCAAGTGCAGTTCCTGCGTATGAAATAGCAATTGAACCGCAGGCTTTTGATAATTCTTCTACTGCAATACAAAGTTCCATAACCCCTTTGGCAGGGCTTTGAGCAAGCCCGTCATATTCTTCGGGTATAAATAAACCGAATAATCCGGCTTGAGCACATTTTTCCATAATATCTGTTGGGAAAGTATGATTATTATCATATTGCGCCCGGACGGGTTTAATATCATTTTCTGCAATTTCTTTAGCAAGACCTTTAACTTCTTGCTGTAATTCTGTTAATTGATAATCAAGCATTTATTATTGCCTCCTGAATAATTTTCGTATAAATGCAAACATTATTGCTAATTAAGTAATTTTTTTAAGAATGTTCACATTAACATATATTGTATCAAGAAATTTGTCAAGTATAAAAAGTTGCACTTAAAAGAATTAACCGTCTGATTTTCCGTGTAAATAAATCATGATTGAATTAAGTATTAATAGTTATATTTATTATGTTGTGTAAATGCTTGATGCTATTTTTTACGGTTCTTTTTATTTAATGGTTTGCTTTTTTTAGCCTTTCCGGTTTTTATTCCCGTTACTGCTCTATCTAATACAGTATGAAAAATTGAAGGAATATATACACCGAGTAATAGAGCTGTAATATATTGCCACCGGATTTCATCAGAATCAACGAATAAAAAGGGTAAATCATTAAAATCCATATCACTAAAGAAATAATAAATTAATAAGGCTGTAAAATACACTGCATAGATATATATTAATCGTGTTAAGATACCCCATAATATTGAATGTGATATACCTCTATGCTTAAAAACTTTTGAATATGGCTGCCAAATCCAACGTAAAAAACCCCAGTTAAGTTTTGACCGGTTTCTTTTTAAATCTAAATCAGGGCTTAAGAGAAAGGTAGAAAACGCATAAGCACTGACAAAAAGTATTAAACAATTATTAAAAATATCTTCATCCATGTGCTTGGATAATACGTTGTATGAAACTATTACGGTTATCCCAAAAAGTATGAGAACAACATTCGCAATATCATGGGTTTTTCCGGATGGCATAAATTTATCCACTATATAATATTCAAATTGATAATTCTATTTAAAATTAATAGAAAAATAAAGGAAAGCAAAAATACTTTATAATTTATTAATTATTATTTAAATAGGATTACACGTTTCCGTTTTAAGCTTAATTTAAATAATTATTCCGGCAGATATTTTATTAATTTTTTCCATTTTTATTCAAAAATTCTATAATCCTTGTAATAATAAAGACAATGTGTTAAAATGTTTTAAGTTTAATTGATTGGGTTTAATTATGGATGGTCTGGAAATTGTTGAAAAAGAATTAGAAACATATTTTTATGTAAAAGTAATTGGAAAAATAACATCATTTACTCATACTAAACTTCAGGATAGAATATTTCTTCATTTACAGAAGAAAGCAGTTTGCCTTGATTTTAGCGAGGTTACAGCGCTCGCTTCCGCGGGAATCGGCCTTTTAATGGGGGCAACAAAAATAAGCATGAAATTTGAAACCAAAATATATATCTTAAATCCGTCCACACAGATTATTGATTCTTTTGAGTTTACAGGAATTCAGAATATTTTAAACGTTATTTATGATGAAAACGAGATAGAATAAAAAAACCGGTAATGATTTTCACAATACCGGTTAATAACCCGATTAATGCCGGAATTTTTTTAAGCTACCATATCTCGCGCAAAACACAAAAAGCTGTCAGCCATTAAGTATCCATAATCCAGAGCTTTTCTTGTGTTCTCAATCCAGAACGAATAGAAATTTCTCATTCCCATGATTCGCTCCTTATTGATATTTTTTTTCCAGCTAAATATATTTTCGATTTGTTTTTTAATTCCTTTAGCAGTTTAATTAATATTTTATACCGTCTTCCAATAATTCATGTAATATGCTTTATGAAATAACGTATAATTTTTAACTTCACGATAAACGCAAAATATAAATATTAAAAAATTGCTTATAAACTAAAAATATTTCTAAAAGTATAAATTATAAGGGCTTTTTAGTTGATTATAATCACATTAATTACCGGGAAAAAAGTATCTGGAAAACAAACCTTATGACAGCGCGTATAAATTTCTTTTCAAAAGCAGGCGCATTTTTCATCAGCTATTGCATTCTTTCGTTCATGAAGATTTTTTTAAATAAATACGCGTTAACGATTTGGAGTTATTTAACGCGTATTTTATATCCGGAGAATTTCAAAACCGTGAATCCGATTTAATTTACATAGTTAAATTCCGGGATAAAGAATACTTTATCTATATCTTGATTGAGTTTCAGTCATCACCGGATAAATCAATTCCCGTTAGAATGTTTTCATATATCATGCTTTTGTACGATTTAATTTATAAAAATTCTCAACGTGGTAAACTGCCTAACGTTTTTCCTATTTTGCTTTACAACGGCAAACACGATTGGAATGTTCCTATAAACATAAGCGGGCTCATTGATAAAAACATTCCAATAAAATACATACCGCAATTTGAATATTATTTGATATCTGAAAAGGACGTTCCTGATCAAGTTTTTCTGGAGTTAAATAACCTCATTGCTGCGGTAGTGTATCTTGAAAAGCAAAACGATGAAAACAAAATCGCGGATGCTCTTGAAAAAGTGATTGAATTTATAAGAAAAGAGAATATAATTGATATTAGAGTATTTACGAAGTGGCTCACAAACATGTTCAGGTTTGATATGAGTGAGCCAGAATATCGCAAAATAAAAGACGTTCAGGAGGCAAAGTCAATGTTGACTGAAATTGCGGATAAATTACGAGAACAAGGTAAAGAAGAAGGAATTGAGAAAGGCAGGGAAGAAGGCAGAGAAGAAGGAAAAATTGAAACAGCTATAAAGATGAAACAAAAAGGTTTAGAATACGCGTTAATCAGCGAAATAACGGGATTGTCAATACAAAAAATAGAAAAACTCTAACGCATATAACCATATTAAATTATTCCCTTTTATAGAAGTGAATTAAAGCAACGCAAAAAACTGTATGATAACAGTTGGTGGTCATTACGTTAAAGTCGTTAATATAACAAGTAACGGACAAATAATTGTAAAAGATTCAGACAATGATCAGCAGTTTAGGACTTTAACAGAGGTCATGAATCAGAAAAGAGTAACCACAGTTACAGTAACAAACTTTAGCAGAACGGATTCGTAAGTAAAATAAGGAGGATTAAAGCAAATGGTTTCTTTGAAAATAAAATTAGTCGTTGCTTTACTTTTATGCTTTTTAATTTTAAGTTGTGGAACAGTTAAAGATAATACTAAGCTTAACAATCAATTATTACAAGCGTGCAAAAAAGGAAATCTTAAACAAGTTAAAAAGCTAATTAATAATGGGGCTGATATAAATTTCCGGGATA
>CALGPD010000221.1 GCA_937960625.1 uncultured Spirochaetia bacterium
TAATTCCCGGATTTTTGATGAAATAATAATCAACTAAAAAGGCGGAATTTACTTAATAATATAAAAAAAATTTATTCTCTTGCTCCGTATTTGCGCAAAATTTTGATAACAGCTCTGTGCTTGCCCGTTATTGCTTTACCAAGAGCGCGGCTTCCTAAAAAATCTTTTAAGTTAACTTTAGCACCGGATCTAATAAGTAGTTTTACTGCTTTTTTATGCCCCATTGCTGCTGCCCACATTAACGGCGTTTCTCCGTTAAGATCACGGATATTTATTTTTGCTCCGGCTTTAATAAGCAATTTCAACGCAATAATTTTATTTTCACAAACAGCTTTAAAAATAGGCGTCCGTTTAGTTTCATCTCTAGTATTTAACTTTATTCCTGCTCTAAGAAGAATTTTCATAATTCTAACATTAAAAAATCCAATTGACCAATTTAGCGCTGTCCATCCGTCTTCTGCTTGAATATTAGTATTCGCGCCGGCATTCAAAAGAAATTTAACAATATTTATTTTTGTATGCATTACCACATACATTAATAACGTCTTTCCATCTTCATCAACCACATTGAGATGAAAACCATTCAATATTGCTTGTGTAACTTTTTCTATTTTACTTGTCCAAACCGCTTTTCTTAGATAAAACGGAATTTTATGTTTGTTTGCAGAAAACGATCCCAGACAAAAACTTAAAACTAATGATAATGTTAAAATTTTTTTCATTTCAATAACTATATTATAAAAATTTATCATAAATTGATACTGATTTTTTATTTAAAATTTAAACTTTTGATACTATGGTTTTTATGCCTTATATTTACCTATATTTGAAAGGAATTAACATGAAAGAATTAATTGATACACACGCGCATCTGGATTTTAAAAATTTTAAAAAAGATTTTGAAAATGTAGTTTCCGCCGCGATGGAACACGGTATTATGAAAATTATTAATATTGCCACAAACCCTGAATCCATCGACCATGTTGTTAAACTCGTTAAAACCCATAAGATGATTTACGGCACACTTGGTATTCACCCTCATGATGCTAAAAATGCAACGGATAGAATATTTGATAAAATCAAAAAGCTGGCAATAGAAACGGAAAAAATCGTTGCTATCGGTGAAGTCGGCCTTGATTTTCATTATTATCATTCTCCGGAAGATGTTCAAAAAAAAGTTTTTTCACGGTTTATTAACCTCGCTAAAAACATAAACCTTCCCCTCGTTATTCATAACAGAAAATCTGATGATGCTATGTATGAAATACTGAAAAACGAAAAGGCATCAGACGCAGGAGCGGTTTTTCACTGTTTTTCTTCTGACTGGAATTACGCGAAAAAAATTCTCGACTTAGGATTATACATTTCGGTTACAGGTGTGGTTACGTTTAAAAACGCAAAACTTACTCACGAAGTTGTTAAAAAAGTGCCACTGGATAGATTAATGATAGAAACTGACTGCCCATTCCTAACACCTGAACCGTACAGAGGAAAACGTAATGAACCCTCATACGTAAGGTTTATTGCACAACAAGTTGCTGAATTACGCGGAATAGACGTTGATGAAGTTGCTCAGGCAACGACAAACAACGCAAAGAAATTTTTCAATCTCCCTGACTAGAAAGGAAATATTATGGATTATTTGAATATGACAGCGCCTTGCGGGCTGGATTGCTTTAACTGTCCGGTCTACAAAGCAAATGAAGATGATAAACTTAGAAAAAAAATCGCAAAAAACCTCGGTGTTCCTTATGAACGCGCTGTTTGTAAAGGATGCAGAAACGAAAACGGAACAATCCCGTATCTTTACATGGACGAACCGTGCAATCTTTATAAATGCATCACCAAAAAAGGGTATGACTTTTGCCATAAGTGTGACGATTTTCCCTGCGATTTTTTACATCCGTATGCGGATATGGCAACGGTTAAACCTCATAATTTAAAAATTTTCAATCTGTGCCTAATAAAAAAAATGGGGCTTGAAAAATGGGCAAAGGAAAAAGCAAAAGATGTAATGAGAACGTATTACAAAAAGAAATGGGAAATTTAAAAATTTTACAATCCTCTATAATAGATTCTCTTTTTAGTACCGTTTGCAAATTCAACGAGAACGGTCTTATTTTTTAGCAGCTTGAATTTTTCTTATCTCATTCAAATAATTTACTGATTTCTTGATGTGCTTGGTTTTAATGTTGATATAAATTGAATTTTTGATATCCATATACTTTTTAACAATTGTACCAGTAATTTCTGAATCAAAACTTACATATTTTTCATTATCATGAAATTTTACGTTTGAATTAGTAAGCCAGCTAATATACACTTTTTCATCCATAAGTTTTACTAATTTATCTATCAAACCTTTATCAGGCCATAATAGTACACGTTTATCTTCTTTTAAATCATATAAAGTAACCATTTTGATTGTCCTATGATGGCAGTTTTCTATATAAACCATGTATTTACCTGATGGGGAAAAAGTAAATTCTGCTTCAACAGTAGAACTGCAACAGCAATGGGAAAAATTCTTTGAAGTAAACTTTGATTTATTTATATAAATCAATTCTGTTTTTTCACAATGGCCACGGCCTCTTAATTTTACTTGATAATATGTTTTTTCTTTCTTTTTCGCAAAAAAACTGGGTATTCTTTTTACTTTTATATTTACATGACGTCTTATAAAAAAAACGTCTTTATTTGCAAACACAAAACGTTTTATATAATGCAAATTTCCAAAAGCTTTTATAAACTTTCCGGATTTTAAATTGAAAATTTTAACTACACCGTTTTTATAAATTTCAGCTTTTCTAAGCCCATCTCTAGATATTACAGATTTTAAAATTTTATTGCTTTGGGGGTATTTTTTATTTTTTGTTATTATATACGGTTTAATCAATAATTTAGATATTTGTTTGATTTTATCATTTTTAAGCTTTTTTTTGGGTCTGTATTTTTTATAATATTTAGCAAACAAACTATAAGCAAATTTTAAATGATCAAGATTGATTGCCTGACCTTGTCTAATTAATCTTTTTAATTCAGGAATAGACTTATTTACGATTGCCTGTTTGATTGTTTTAATTTCCTTTTTGCATGCGGAAAAAGAAAATAAAGTTAACACAATAAATATTTGAAAATATAATTTTATTGTTTTCATCCAAAAATTAATAAACTAACCGCGCCGTAATATGCGGTTAATCTTGAGTTTGATTTCTTCAGGGTCAAAGGGTTTTCTAATATAGTCTTCTGCTTGGAGCTGTAAACCCTTAATAG
>CALGPD010000222.1 GCA_937960625.1 uncultured Spirochaetia bacterium
ATAGCATACTGTTGTAATCGCCATTTTATTCTCCTTAAAAAAGGGCAGGGGAAGTAAGTTACTGTTTTAATTCTCCCTGCCCGGAAACTGAAATTAGACAAGCACAATTTTTCGGATAAAATCAGTTTCTAACAGACCTACACCGAAGCGGGCGTCAGCCGATACAATATCCCGCTTATACTGTCCGTCCCTCCACGTTTCAACTCTTACACCCCAGTTGTAAGCCAAGCCGGCTGCGTTTTTATGTAAAGCAATTCCCTGAATACCGGACGGAAGGTTGGTGGATTTTATAATCTGAAAACCGGCTAAAAAACCAATAACTCCGGTTTTTACACTTTCAGGGTCAGCGTCAACGTATACGCTTGCGCCTATTGTACCGTTTTTAATTTGACGAAGATAAGCATCGAGTTCAGGTGTAGCAATAATATATCTGTCTGAATCCGGAACAAATGAATTATCAAGTTCGGATTGAATTGCAAGCACTTCCTGATATTTAGGGTCTGCGCTTGTTACGTTTAAGGTATCAATACCGGCTTCATCATTAATGGCAGTAAAGAATTCGTTTTCAATTGCTGCTTTAAGTTTCTCGCCTACGTCTTCAGTGTACCCGGTTCTTAAATCACTGTTTGACTGAACTTTTTGAATATCTGTAATAGCGAAAGTTATTTCTTTGTGTTTATCAATATTTACAGCGGTATCTTCCGTTGTGATGGTTTGAATTGTAACACCTGATGACTGAACATAATCATTAACATTTAAAGCTCCTCGTTTAGGAAAATATACGGTTTCCCCTCCGTAAAAAGCGCCCGCGAGTGTATCACTTTGTTTAAAACCCTGAGCAGTTCTGTCTTCTTCCCCAGTGAAAAAATCGTTTCTCATAAGTTTTAAAACTTTTGCTTTTGAGAATAAAGCGTTGCGTATTTCTTTTTCCCATATACTTCTTTTAAATATAGCCATTTATTACTCCTTATTTTTGGTTGAACTATTCGGTTATTAAATTATTTCTTAACAAATAATCCAGCTTTCCGCTTGATTTTAATTTTTCATATTCCTCATCACTCATGTTTAATATTTGTTTTTGTGTAACAGGCCTAATTTGTTCATCCAGCCTTTCGGGTAGAGTAGGAGTAATTGAACTGCCTATTTCATCAGTACCCTGCTCAAACACACGGGTATTAACAGCGTTTTCAAGCCAGTTTAACTGCAAATCAGGCTTTTCTTTAGGGATGATACTTCGGAACTTTTCAGGAATTTTATTACTTAGCTCTTCAATTTTATCTTTAATTTCCTGTGGAATTTCACGGTTTTGATTTGGTAATGAATCATGAATTTTTTGTTCCAGTTTTAAAAGCCTATTGTTTATCTCAACAATAAGCCCGTTAGATGAACTTGTTTCATCATTATTTCCTTGGTCTTTCTTTTCCATTTCAGATAAAAGGCCTAAAACTTCAATTTTATCATTTTCATCAATATCCTGTTTTTCAAGAATGGATTTTATCTGTTTTATGCTCATAAAAACATCCTCCTAATTAAGCTCTTTTCTGCTATTTAAGGTTGTAAAGCATAACCCGAGCGTTCTTTTTATTTTTTATTTCTTATTTAATAGAAATCCAAATGTAAAAAGTGTATAATAAAGTCAAACCGGGAAACTTTATAACGGGTTTCCGAAGAATTAAGAAATAAGGAGTAAAATCATGAGAAAAATATTATTACCCAGTTTAATATTATTAACGTTTTTTATTTCCTGTTCAAAACCTGCAAATAACTTAAATGAAAAATATATAGAATATGAAGCTGACGGAATTAAGATGAAAGGGTATTTGGTCTACAGCGCTAAAATAAAAAATAAACGCCCTGGCATACTCGTTGTACATGAATGGTGGGGATTAAATGAGTACGTTAAAAAAAGAGCAAGAATGCTCGCGGAGTTAGGGTATACTGCTTTTGCCCTTGATATGTACGGTGCTGATAAACGCGCCAAACATCCTAAAACAGCGAAAAAATTTTCCATGGAAGTAATTTCCAATATTCCTTCTGCTAAAAAACGGTTTTTAAAAGCTCTTGAAATATTAACAACGCACAAAACCGTGGATAAAAACAATATAGCGGCAATCGGATATTGTTTCGGCGGGGGTGTTGTATTGAACATGGCAAGAATGGGCGTAAATTTAAAAGGCGTTGTTAGTTTTCACGGAAGTTTAGTTGCGGTTAAAAAAGCACAATCCGGAATGGTTAAAGCAAAGATTCTCGTATTAAACGGTGCTGCTGATCCGTTAATTAAACCGGAACAAATTCAAGCGTTTAAAAAGGAAATGGAAAACGCGGCTGTTGATTATACGTTTATTAATTATGAGGGAGCTAAACACGCTTTCACTAATCCAGATGCAACTGAAACGGGTAAAAAGTTTAAAATACCCGTTGCTTACAACGAAAAAGCAGATAAACAATCATGGAAAAAAATGAACTCATTTTTACAAGAGATATTCTCTAAATAGCTCCATTTTTTTAACCCGGTGTTGTATTGATGTAAATTACGCCGGGTTTTTTGTATATCACAAGCCATGCCCATGTATCTGACGGGAAGCAGTCTCGTTCCGAATGAAACACCTCACGGGATTGCTTCGCTTCGCTCGCAAAGACTGTGCCCGGGAGATTGCTTGCCTGTAGCTCTCAGGTGACTATGCCCGGGTGATTCTTTTTTATCGCTCATCCCACGGAAGAACACCG
>CALGPD010000223.1 GCA_937960625.1 uncultured Spirochaetia bacterium
CCTTTTTACTATAATTATTGAATTTATAAGTGCTATATTAATAATAATACCGCTAATTATATAAAACAAATTTATTATATAAAATATTTAATGTAACGAATTTAAAAAAAATTAACGGACCTTCAAAATTATTTTTAATTTTAAACAATTTTATATTCAAAATATTTATCATTAATAACGTAAAAAACTTAACACATCTGTTTTTTTTGCATAAATTATATCTTGAAAGTTTAAAATTAAGGATAGTTAAATGAAAAAAATAGATTACTCAAACGTCTCGCACCTTGTAGACAATCTACTTACACTTGGAAATACAATTAATAATAATCCAAAATCATATAAAAATTTTACTGCATTTGTGCAGGAAATCAAAAGCAGAATTATTAAGATGAAACCCTTACTTGACAAAAAAAAAGACGTTTCAGTATATATAAATGATATTGATAAATATTACAACGAAAAAATGAAATCGATAATTGATGAAATTATTACTTATAAGGATATTCTTTCGGATTTTTTAAATGAGTTTAAATAAAAAAACAAAACATTATCTGATTATATTAATTTTCACTATAACTTTAATTAGATGCAGCAATTCCGGTATTTATAAAACGTATAAACCATTATTCGTTCTTGATACTGTTATGAGTATTAAAATCATCAAGTCTCCAAATTATGATACGGATGAGCTGATTAAGAAAACACTGGAATTAATAAAAAGACTTGATAATATTTTCAATGTTCACATTACTGGTTCTGAATTATATCAACTAAATAAAAATGCTTTTAAACACTCTGTAAAGGTTTCCCCCACTCTGCTTGAATTGTTAAAAAAATCTTTATACGCTGCCAAACTAACCAATGGCGCGTTTGACCCGGCTATGTTAGCACTTAAGAAAATCTGGAATTTTAAAAAAGATGATTTCACTCCCCCTTCTGATGAACAAATAAAAGCCGCTTTAAAAATTTGCGGTTATAAACATATAAAAATAAAAAATCGTAATGTATCTTTCACTAAGAAAGGCGTTGGGCTTGATTTAGGAGGGATTGCAAAAGGCTATATTATTGATAAAATTGCGCAGTTATTCAAATCATACGGAGTAAAAAGCGCATTTATTAATATAGGCGGGGATGTGTATTTAATGGGCAAACAAATGAAATACAACAGGGAATGGAAAGCCGGTATTGAACATCCCAGAATAAAAAATAGTAATTTATATGTACTAAAAGTCAAAGATACCGCATTAGTTACGAGCGGAGACTATGAACGGTATAAAATAATTAACGGCAAAAGGTATCACCATATAATCAACCCTAAAACCGGGTATCCCGCGTCAGAATGTGTGAGTATGAGCGTAATTGCAAAAAGCGCGGCATTTGCAGATGCATTGTCAACGGGTTTTTTCGTTCTCGGTCCTGAAAAAGCTTTTCAAATAGCGAAAAAGCTTAAAAATGTCTATATTTTATCAGGAATTCAAAAGAACGGTAAAATTATTAAAATTTTTTCCCCTGAATTATCTAATATTTTAGTAAAATAATTAAAAAACTAGTGAAATAAAAATCATATAATGATATAATCACAGTATAAAAATAATCCGGGGTGTCTTAATATGTGGGAATGCTGTAATTGTGTTAACTTAAATACTCCCGAAACGAGTTATTGTGTGGCATGCGGGCATAACAAATGCTCAACATGTGAAGAAATCTCGATTCCATCTAAATTAAGCGGCAACGAAAAAGTTTATTATTTCTATTTGAATAAGTTTTACTTTAATGATAAAGTTTTAAGCCCTATTGAACGGGCAAAATTAGCAGATATTTCAAAACAATACGGAATATCTGAAAAATCCGTAAAAAAAATGCATGAATTAAGTTCTATTCCCTACACCGAAATTGTCGAAACCAAAGAACCTGAAATTATAGAAAAGCCTGAAAGCAAACCAAAGCCTGAAAAAAAGAAACCGCCAAAACCGCCGAAAAAAGTTAAATCTGCTAAACCGACCAGGCCTCCTAAAACGAAAACTCCGGGTAAGAGTAAAAGCCGGTCTTTTATTTTAGTAATAATAATATTTATGCTTATAGGCGCAGGCGGGGCTTATTATTTCTCTTTTTACCATTATTCCCCTAAAAACCTAAAAGCGCAGTTATCCGGGTTTAAGAAAAAAATTAACTCGGTATCAGTCTCAAATGACGGGAACTATATTGCTGCAAATTCTTATGATAAAATCATAATATATAACGCTGTTAATGGCAGAATAATTAAAACGTTAAAAACAAAATCTTTCAGCCTTGGCATTAGCGCAAAAGGCAATTACGTTGTTAAAATATCCCCTGCTGAAATGTATTCAGTAAAAACGGGAAAACTTTTACTTAAATATCACGGTGTAAAAATGTATTCACAAGTAACAGGTAAGCTATTAGGCGAGCATCAAAATATAAAAAGAGCATTTAAGGTTAAATTATCCCATAATTCGTTTTTTGTTCATTTTATTTCAACAGCTAAGAATGTAGATGTTAAGATATATAAACTTCATAGCGGCGGTTTTTATGCAAACAGGCAGTTTAAAGGCTATTATTTAGGATATTCAAGCAACGGAAAATTTCTTGCTACTTATTTCAATGGATATATTAATATCTGGAATGTCTTACAAGGAAAAATTGTAAAAACTGTAAGAGTATTAAAACCAAAGGCTAAGAAATTAACTTTAAAGTTAAAAGGAAATACTCTACGCATACTTGAAATATCAAATGACTTGAAATATATACTAAACAGCAACGGAAACGCTGTTCAGTTGATAAATATTAATAACGGGAAAATAATAAAAAAATTCATGCGTTATCCTGTGAGTTTTTTAAACGCCAAAATTTCAGACGCATGTTTTTCAAAAACAAGTAATTCCGTTATAGTTGCTCAAGGAAATAAAATTTATTTATATCGAATAAATTAATTTAAATACAAAAATTTATTTAAAGAGGTAATTTATGCAACCCATTAAAATTAATCCGCAAGGCGCAAGTTACAATGTTGATATTGTTTTTTGTATCGATGCAACCGCATCAATGCAGCCTATTATTGACCAGGTAAAAGCAAACGCAAAAGAAATGCCTGATGTTATTTTACAGAAATCTGAAGAAAAAGGTAAAAAAATCAAGCTGTTAAGAATGAAACTCATTGAGTATAGAGATTTGGTTGAAGACCAGACCGGACAAATGGTAGAATATGAATTCACTGAAAATGCTGAAGAATTTAAATCATGGGTGGATTCAATAGTTGCTGACGGAGGCGGAGATTATCCGGAATCAACTTTTGATGCAATACTAAAAGCTTGTGAAGCAGACTGGTACATGGGACAGGGTAAAAAAAGAAAAATTATTATTGTAATGACTGATGATAAACCAAGAGAAATTCATCAATCAAGTTTAAAAGAAGGTGAATCTCCAACAGTAACGACAGTAATTAACCGCTATCTTGGAATGTCTGAATCAAACGAAGGCAGATTATTAATTATTGCGCCCGAATGCGAAGAATATTCAATGCTCACACAGGCTGAGTTCACAGAATACGTCAAAGCATCTCCGGGTAACGGCCTTGCAGATGTCGGTTTTTACGATACAGTTATCCCATGGATAGTTAACTCAATATAGAGTGAAAAAATGCCTGAACAAAAAGTAAAAGTTTTTTCATATTCGGAAACATCCCGCGCAGATAAAGAGCAAAACGAGGATTCTCACTATTGTTTTTTCGATGAGGATAAAAACATTGTTTTACTTCTCGTTTGTGACGGATTGGGCGGAGCTCCAGGAGGACAAACAGCTTCTCAGACAATAAGAAACGCGTTTATTCAATATTTCGATGAATCTTTTTTAATCAAACTTAAATCAGAAAGCAAGGATACAATACTAACTACCTTAAATATGCGTTTAACGTCTATTCTAACCTCAGCGCGGCACGAATTGAAAAAAGCATATAAAGAAGAAAACCAGGCCAGACAGGAACAGGGAAAAGTATTGCTGCCGGAAAAACATAAACGCGGCGGATTTGCTTCAACTTTTTCCTGCGCTATTATAATAGATGACACGCTTTATTATTCCTGGGTTGGCGATTCAAGAGTGTATCTGCTTAGAAACGGCAGGTTAAAACCATTAAGCTACGACCATTCTACCGGAGTGTTTGCAGAAAATTTTAATGAGCTTGACCTTGTGTTATCTGGAAAAGTAATGAGCAAATGCGTTTCACCGTTTGCAGATGATGAATTCGTTGATATTGATGAAAGCGAAATTTTCACCGAAAAATTAGAAGAAAATGATATTATCTTCTGCGCTTCCGACGGCATATTTGACTATCTTCTGCCCTGGGTTCTGGAAATGGTATTCGTAAAAACTCTTGCTTTTGGATACCAGCCTGAAGAATACATAAAAAAAATATATTATCAAATCAGGCCGGTTTTTCAAGACGATACTACAATAGCCATAATGTTCAAGGGCTCGCCCAAACCCTATGGCACAAACTTTCCATATATCGATGATGCTTTTTTCTATTTGAATTCATTTGAATTAAACAATATGATTGAAAATGAGTTTAACTCGTTACCCATGGACTGGGATCAAATCAAGCCGGATGAACATTATAAAAAATATCTTTCAAGGCAATCATGGGATAAGATTCTTGAACAAAGTAAAAGGCTGACTGAAAAACAGGATATTACGGATAAAGTTTATTGTAAAACTTGCAAATCTGTTTATAACGGGGAAAATGCCGGGGAAAAATGCAAAAACGAAAACTGTAACGGGGAATTATTACAAACCCCTTTTATTGAGATATTTCTCAAACACAATAGTAATCAGATAAATCCTTTTGAAATTGTAACAATAGAACTAGAATTGAACCCGCAAACTAATCTATATACTCTAAATATTGAAAACGAAAACCAAAACAAAATTATGGATCTATTTCATGAGCAAGTTAAAATCATGCAGGATAAAAATGAATGGAAAATAAACTCTGAAAATTTTGAAATATTCACTTTTTATCCACAGGTTTTTACAAAAAACACATTAAAACTCGTTGAAATTAAAAAAATAATGATTGGTGATGATATTTATGATTTTATATTCCCTGATGAAAAATCCGGAAATACAATAATAATTAATAACAACGAGTATACATTTGAAAACAATAAACTCTTTATTTACGGTTCAGGTGAAGGTAAAGTTACAAAAACAGAAAAAGGACAGGTTATCGAGTATGTAAAACTAACCGGAAATTATACAGATAATAACTCCGGGGTGTTTTATAAAACTCAGGAAAATGAAATAATTTTTCAGGATGCTAAATGGGATAACGGATTATTTATAAGCAGCGGAAAGAACGAAATCTCATTCAATCAATATCCCAAAAACGTAATGATTAAAATAAAAAACATATGCTTTGCATTCCGGGGTAAAGCAGAAAATTTAAAAGTAAAAACAAACTAAGAGGTAAAATATGGCTGGTATATTAAAAGTCGGTGACGTGAAAAACGGATATGAAGTTTTTAAAATGGTTTCAGGAGAAGATCAGGGCGGTTACAGTATTACAGCTTTTGCGAAAAAAGATAAATTTGAATACTTTCTAAAAATGTATCAAACTCCCACGGTCGTATCTCTGCCCGCGGACCAGGAGTTTTTTAAAAACCGTATTTTCAAACTGATGGGCAAATTAGGTATCCCTAAAATTAAAAATTTCATTGCTCAGGATAAAGAATTTTTTCTCGATGAAGAATCAGGAAGATACATTAAAATATCAGAAATTCTAAAAGGCACACAATTATCCAACTTATTATCAAGCGAACCGTATAACAACGCAGGTTTAAGTTATGAAGAAGCTTTTAAATACGCAACCCTTATTGCCTATGCTTTTAGAAATATTCACGAGTTTGGAATAACTCACAGTGATTTAAAGCCGGATAATATTTTTATTGAAGACAGAGAAACAATGAGCGGAAAAACCGCTAAAACCGTTGTTATTATAGATTTCGACAGCGCTCTGATAGATGATTTACCAAAACCTAAAGAATTAGTCGGTACGCCGGGATATTACTCGGTTGAACACCTTGTACATGATTTCATGGACGAAAGTATATGGCCCGGAACTGATTCTGATGTATTCACTTTAGGCATTATATTTTATGAACTTTTCACCGGACAAAAACCGTTTTTAGGTAAATCTGCAGAAGGCTCGCTTCACGAAACAGCCATGGTTGTATGTAATGACAGCAAACTGCCTCAAAAATTAAATGAAGTAAATGCTGAGGTACCTGAAAGTGTTTCAAATATTGTATTATCAATGTTAAACCCGGATAGATCCGCAAGGCCGGGAATGAAAGAAGTTCATGAAAAATTAATAAAAATAACTTCCGGAGAAAAAGTTGAAACAAAAACACCGGAACTTAGCACTGAAGAAACGCAGTCAGAGACAACAACTGCCGGCCCAGCCGCAGACACTGAAACTTCATCTTTTAAAGATGAAATACTCTCAGCGGTTGATGAGACTGAAGACATTTTGCCTACTCCTGATGTTACTGAAAGCACATCCGAAAAAACAACACCGGTTGAACCTCCAATAGAAAGCGCGCCGGTAACAAATCAAACATACAAATTAACAGGCCCTGCCGGAGAAATATCACTCGATGAAAATACAGGCATATCACAAATAAATTCCCGTGTTTTAGGCTCTATTGGAGTAAAACTTACAAAAAATGCGGGTAGAATATATTTTGATAAAAATACCGGGGCATGGAAGCTTTATACTTCAAAATTCGTTACAGGCAACGTATTAAAAAACAATGAAAACATTGATAAAGAAAAAACGGTAGTGCTTAATGCCGGGGATATAATAACAGTTGATGGAGTTGCTCTTTCCTTTGATTTACAGGGCAGTGTTATAGATAAATCTGCTTTAACACAAGCTGAAGAAACTTATGATGATAATAAAATCAAAGCTCATATTGAAAAGAAAGTTGGAGATGCGGGTGATTTAACTTTAGAATGTGAAAGCAACGAGATAAAAATCAGCACTGTGTCAATATTCATACTCTCAAACAGAAATTTAGCTGACTTTGAATTATACGGAGTAAAAAATCTTGGTTCAATTTCTCTCGATCAGGGTGTGTGGAAAATTTATCCTTCAAAGTATTCCGAAGGTGAATTATTCTTGAACTCGGAAAATATTAAGCATCCAACAGCTTTAAACCCGGGAGATATTATAACTATACAGAATAAAAATATTAATGTAAATTTTTAATTATTGGAGCAAATATGCAGAATATAAGAATAAATCCGCAGTCAATGAGTTATAACATAGATATCGTATTTTGTATAGATATTTCAGACTCAATGACCCCTATAATAAATCAAGTAAAAGAAAACGCTAAACAAATTCCCGAAATAATAAATCAGGAATGTACTAAAAAAGGAAAAAAAGTTAAGAACATCCGCCTCAAACTTATACAATATTGTAATATGTACAACGAAGAAGACCCGGGAAGGTTAATAACCGGTGAGTTCACTGAAAACGGAGAAGAGTTTTTCAATCAGGTGGACAGCATTAAAACAACCGGAGGAAATGCAGTATACGACGCGCTTGAAAACAAATATGAACTTTACCCTCATGAGTTTAGAAAACTCGCTAATGAATCAACTTTAGACGCTATTTTGTTTGCTTGTGAATCAGATTGGTACAAGGAAAGCGGAAAATCCCGTAAGGTTATTATTGCAATGACTGATGAGCCGGCAGGGGTTATTCACCCTGAGAGTTTAAAACCGGGGGAACAACGCGGTGTAAATACAGTTATAAACCGTTATTTAGGAATTTCTTTATCAAATGAAGCACGGTTATTAATAATAGGCCCTGAATGTGAAGACTTTACAGCGCTTTCACAAGCAGAATTTACACAATATATTAAAAGTTCTCCGGGAAACGGGCTTGAAGAAATCGGTTTTTATGAAACGGTTATACCATGGCTGGTTAACTCAATTTAATATTATTTCCGGGCAGTTTTGAGTTTTTTATATTCAAAATAGAACGCGCCTTTAAGCTTTACAGGGATTAATTTACGTTCATCTCCGTAAGTGCTGTAATTCCTTCCTATGTAAAAATACGTGTAAACTACTTTAATATCATAGTTTGAAGGTTGATTGCCGAAATTGTTTACGTTTTCTTTAACAAAATTTATTGCCCGTACCGCAAGCGCGTTTAACGTATTTGACCCTGTTGCGTCGTGTACCCAGACTTTTAATATTTCCCCTTTTCGGTTCATGGTAAAAGCAACGAGTACAGCTGAATTTTTAATTGAGCCAAAAGTTATGGAATTTACAGGAGCAAAATGCACAAGATATTGCCAGCAGGTTTTAGCAATATTAATAAAATATTTAACATTAGGAAAAGCTCTGGTATTAAAAGAAGGTTTACCTGACTCATCAAAATTTAATATAAACCTGTCATGGTCTTTTGTTCTTAATCTGGGAATATTTAAAACGGGTTTATTTTCTTTATACGCTTTTAGAAAAACATCAGGAACGTCTTCATTACGCGGTTGAATCTTTTTTCTGCTAAAACTATTACTGTTATTCATTCTATCAGTGTTTTCTCTTGAACTCTGTTTGGTTATATTATAACCCTGCTCCTGTGTTACCCTTCCCCTTGAAGGATTAAAATTCTCGGAAACAAAAGGCGTTAATCGCTTCGGTTTCTCGTTGAATTTTTGTTCACTTTCAATAATTATATTTTTTACAGCAGGCATTTTCAAGGTGCGTTTTTGTTTTGCAAGCCTTCTCAATAAACGGGAAATTTTTACGTTGTTCTCGGGCAAAAAAATAATAAAACCAATCATATGCACTATAACAGCAACGTATAAATAAAACGAAAATTTATTTATTCTTTCCATGTTTTTTCTAACACCTCAAATAATTAAATTATTCCTATTTTAATTTTTAACGAAAATATTGGGCTGCGTCAAGAAATTCTAATAAACTTTTATTACTTTGCTCTGATAACTTTTTAATTACATTGTATTTTCTATTTTCATACTGAATGTCAAATTTATCTGTTTATATTTTTCTGAATTTCAGTTATCACCTGCTCCAGGCTTAATCCGGTAAATTGCTCTCCTTTTTTCAAGTCTTTTAAAGTATACTTACCGGTTTTAATTTCATCATCGCCAATAATTACCGCAAAATGAGAATTTAATCTATCCGCGTCTTTTAGTTGGCTGCCGATTTTTTTAGCTTTCTGACTAATATCTGCTGATAATCCATGATCACGCAAATTTTTAAGAACAGAAAAAGCATGTTTAACGTGTTTATGTTCAAAATACGTTACATATATATCTAAAGAAGAAACAGCCTCATCATAAGCCCCGGAGGATTTATAAGCAATTATTAAACGCTCCATACCTAAAGCCGAACCTACAGCAGGAATTTTATTTTTACCAAAACTTTCAATTAAATTGTCATAACGGCCGCCGCCCGCAATTGCATCCTGGCCGCCTAAATCACCACTTGTAATTTCAAAAGCAGTACGGGTATAATAGTCAAGCCCTCGCACAAGGCGTTTATCACATGTGAATTCAATTTCTGCTTGAGGAATCAAACTTTTAACCGTTTCAAAATGCTCTTTGCTTGCAGTATCTAAAAAGTCCTCAATAGCCGGAGCATTATTTAATATTTGCTGACACGTTGTAACTTTACAATCAAGCATGCGTAAAATATTTTTTTCATATCTTACTTTACATTGCTCGCATAATCCGTCAAGTTTATCTGAAAAATACGTTTTTAAGTTTTCAATATACTTTGGCCTGCTGTTTTCATCTCCAACAGAATTTATTTTAAGTTTTACGTTTTTCAATCCAAGGCGTTTAAAAAGCATGATATTAAAAATTATAACTTCTGCATCCGCAACCGGGCTTTCAGAACCGATTAATTCAATACCGAACTGATGAAATTGACGCTGCCGGCCTTTTTGCGGCCTTTCCGCTCTAAACATAGGGCCGAAATAAAACCAACGGGTCAAAGCTTCCTGGCCGTGAACTTTATTTTCAACATAAGACCTAACCGCTCCTGCCGTACCCTCTGGCCGTAAAGTTATTGACTTTCCGCCACGGGACTGAAACGAATACATTTCTTTGCTTACAATATCAGTTTCCTCACCAATACTCCTTGTAAACACGTTGGTATATTCTATAACGGGTAAACGTATTTCTTTAAAATTATAATTTGAACAAAGTATTCGGATTTCTTTTTCCAGTTTTTGCCAGACAATACTTTCATCGGGAAGTATATCATGAGTGCCTTTGACTTTATTAAACAATTCTCTTTCCTTAATTTAAATAATTTTATGATTTATATTATTAATGCAAAATATATACATTAATATTAAAAACGTTAATATATAAATCTAATTTTTAAAACAAATTATTATAATAAAGTGCAATTAATTAAAAAAATATTTTTATATGTTGTAAGATAAAAAATTATTTTGCTCAAATTAAAATTTTAATGCCTATTGTGCCGATAATTAAATTGACTATTTATATTCGTATGAACTATAATAATAAATGGATTCAAGGATGGAGAAAAATATGAAAAGGATTTTTCTATTATTAATAATTACAGTTTTAATTTCCACAAACATAATAACCGCGGGGCAAAATACTCCGGCAGGTGCCGGCGAAGACGCAAATAGCAAAAAACCCGCTGACGCAAACAAACCCAAGCCAACTGCAGGGGCAAAAAAAGAAGATAAAAAAGATGGCAAAAAAGATGAAAACAAACCAAAAACAATTCCATCCGACCCTTCTTCATTGAAACATAATATGTACCGTGAAATTAAATTAAACACTGATTTTACTTTAAAATTCGTTAACAAACTTAAAACTGATAAACTTGAGGATGCGGCAAGTTTTATTAACGTTACTTATAAAGATAAGGATAAAATAAAATCCGTTGCCGCTTATGCCAGAGATAAAAAAATTACGTTATTCGTTCTGGATAACAAACTCAATATGTTCTTCTATTACATTACATACGAATATTCAGATGATATTGTAAACTCGTTTATACTCAGAGACCCAACAGACCAGAAACTTTGGCAGGTAAAATTTGAATATGATGACAAAAAAAATATCACTAAGAATGAAATCTGGAAAAGAGAAACAGTTTCCGGGGAATTAAAACTCCTTTTCTATAACACTTATCAATATTATGCGCAGGGAAAAATGTTTGTGCACACACGGTATGATAACAACAAAGAAATGGAAGAAAAAACTTATTATACTCCACAGGGTTTGAAAAAACGGTATGAACGTTATAAAGGCAACGGAAAACTTCAATATTATACCGTGTACTTTTACCAAAACGGAAAAGAAATCCGTAAAGAAGTATATTCCGCATCCGATGTTTTGCTTGAAATTATAGCAGGAAAACAAAGTTAAAAATGAAAATATCCATATAAAATATATTTA
>CALGPD010000224.1 GCA_937960625.1 uncultured Spirochaetia bacterium
TTGCTTACAACCTTGTCAATGAGTTCCCGTTCTTTTGCTAAACTTTGTGTATATAAAACTTACTCTCTTGCTCCGGCAGCTCGCAGAAGTTTGATCATAGTGGTGCGGCCTGCTTTCTTTGCAATGATGAGGGGAGTTTGGCCTTCTTGGTCGCGTATATTTACGTTTGCCCCTTTTCGGATTAATAGTTTAGCAATTTTTACCCTGTTAAACCAAACAGCCCAATGTAAAGGCGTTTTCCCGTATTTATCTTTAACTTTGACAGCTGCTCTGTTTTTCAATAAGAACAGACCAATCTCTTCGGAATCACAAAAACGTATTGCAGCGAATATAGGAGTTTCTTTTTCATTATCAACTGCATTAACATCCGCATTATTTTTTATTAACAATTTTGCTATGACAGTGCGTTCTTTATTGCATGCCCAATGTAGAGGAGTGCGTTTATATTGATCTCTAATGTTAACATTTGCACCATTTTTGATTAATATTTTTACTAATTCCAGTTTTCCAGAATATGTAAATTTTTTTAAGGGATTATTTTTATTTACATCAATGCCTTTTGAAATTAAATAGCTTGTAATCTTTTCATTTCTAGCTAAAAGCAATAGCGAAGATCCGGGTAATTTATTTAGATTTTTAATTGGGCATTTTGAAATTAATAAAGAAGCTATCTTTAAATTTCCATTTGTAATAGCAATGTGTAACGGAGTTTCACTAGCATTGTATTGAATAATTTTTGCACCGTTTTCAATTAAACATTTTACAACCCGCAAATGATTATGTTTAACAGCATTTTTTAAAGCAGTAAATTCATGAACGGTATTTGAGTTTATTCTTATACCCTTCTTAATGAGTAGTTTAACTATTTCAAGATGACCACTTTTTGCAGCTATGTGTAAAACGTTAGTGTTAAACTTATCAATAACGTTTAATTTTACACCCTTATGAATTAATAATTTTACAATTGAAATATTTCCACTTTTTACTGCAGCATGTAATACAGAGGTACCGTCAGAACTATTAGCATTAATATCAGCTCCTTTTGTAATTAAAAATTTGAAAATCCTTAAACACCCTCTAAATGCAGCAATGTATAAAGGAGTAAAATTTCTATCCATTTTTGCATTAACGTTTGCACCTTTAGAAATTAAAAATTTAACAATATTGATGTAATTATCATGAACTGCTTCATGTAATGGGGTTGAGCGGTTATAAGACCTTGCATTTACGTTTGCGCCTTTTTGGACTAACAGCTTTAATACATTAAAATAATTATACAGTGTCGCATAATGTATTGGCATGTACCCTCTTTTATCTTTCAAGTTTACATTTGCACCTTTAGAAATTAAAAGCTTAATAATTTTTACTATTCTCAATTTTGTAGCAATATGTATCGGAGTTAAACCCTGTTCAGTTTTTTCGTTTATATTCTTTAGATTTTTCAATATAAATACAACCTTAGCATAATTTTTATTTCGAATTGCTCCAAATAATTTCTTTAAAGGTGAAACTGCAATTTTTCCTCCTACACTAATTAAAAATTGTTTAATTTTCCTATTTTTTGCTAACATCAATGGAGTTTTATAAAGTTTGTCTAACGCATTTATATGGGCTCTATGTTTTACTAATAATTTAACAATTCCCCAAAAACCTTTCTCCGTTGCAATATGCAAAGGTGTTTTACCGTTAAAATTATATCTCACATTAATTTTTGCACCTTTCGAAATTAAAAAAGCAACTGTTTTTATATTTCCGTAATAAACTGCATTTAATAAAGGCGTTTCTCCACGTTTGTCTTTTATATTTACGTTTGCGCCATTTGCTATAAGCAATTTCGCTATTACTAAGTTTTTTCTTCCTCTTAAACAATGAAGCGGAGTACTTTTATCTATATCCTGAGAATTTACTTTTGCGCCATTTGATAATAATAATTTAATAATTTTAATATTTGCTTTTATAACTGCATAATGCAATGGGAGGCGCATTTTAAAGTCCGTTATATTTACGTTTATACCTTTTTTTATTGCACTAACTACATTTTGATAATTTTCATTTTCAATAGCTCTAAATATTCCTTTAGAAAGTTCAAAAAAACGCGCACCTCCTTTGCTACGTAAAAATTTAATCACTGTTTTATCACGTGCAAAGTAAAGAGGAGTACGATTATCCATAGCAAGTGCGTTTATATTAGCACCTCTTTTTAATAAAAAATGAATAACCTTAAAGTTACCACCGGAAGTAGCATAGTGAATAGGAGAACATCCGTACCTGTCTTTTTGATTTATATTTACTCCGAGTTTAATTAATAATTTGACAATTTCTAAATGTCCATTAGCTAAAGCATTATGAAAAGGAGTTATTCTTTGCAGTTCAGTTCTCGCATTAATATCTGCACCCTTTGATATTAAGAGTTTAACTATTTCGAGAGCCCCCCGGGCAGCAGCATGATGAAGAGCTGAATTTCCGTGCTTGTCTTGTATTTTTACATTGGCTCCGTGTTCAATTAACATTTTAGCCATTTTTAATTTACCGGTTTTTATTGATATGATTAATGAAGTACATTGCCCGCCGTTTTTTATATCAATATTTGCTCCTTTTGAAATAAATAACTTGGCAATCTTTATTGCTCCTTTTGAACATGCAACATGTAAAGGAGTTGCGAACCTTAAAAGTTTTTCAGTTAATGAATAGTTAGATGTAACATTAACTTCTGCATTATTTTCTAATAATAATTTCACAACTTCTAAATTTTGATGGAGTGAAGCAAAGTGTAGTGGAGTAATTTGAAGTTTATCTCCGATATTCACATCCGAACCATTTTTAATTAATATAGCTATATTTTGAGTTTGGTTATTTTCCACAGCACAAAATAAAGGAGTTTTACCTTTTCTATCTCTAATATTGATCTTTGCGCCATTTATTAACAACAATTTAATAACATTAGGCGATTGTATTTTTGCAGCATAATGTAAAGGAGTTCTTTCTCTACTATCATAAATATTAACTTTCGCTCTTTTTTCAATTAATAATCGGGCCAATTCTAAGATACCCTGTCTTGCTGCATAGTGAAGAGGTGTATTCCCGTTTGAATCCGGTGATGTTACATTAGCTCCTTTACGTATCAATAATTTAGCAATTTTATTTTTTTTAAAAATAATAGCAGCAGATATGGGAGTAATTTTATATTCATTGTGTTCTCTATTAATGTCCGCACCATCTTTAATAAGTGCTTTGACTTTTTCAAGCTTTGCTTTTGCTTTTGTATTAATAAGATAATTTATAAGTACATTCCGTGAAGCTCGTGCATTTAGTGAAACTGCAAACGTAAATATAAAATACGCAATAATTAAAACTGATTTGATTAATTTATTCTTATACATTCCTTCCCTAAAATACTCCGTAAGAGTAATATATAAAATTTTTGAATAAATTTCTGTATAGAAACACTATCACTTTAAAGTGATAGTGTCAACGAAAGTTTTAATTAATTATTTAAGATACTTATCTATTGTAAAAAACTTTTTCAATTTCATTTTTAACAACAAAAAAACCCTCATAGCCGTAATTTACAGCCATAAGGGCATTTACATCTTGGGACGTACTGGGCTCGAACCAGTGACCCCTTCCACGTCAAGGAAGTGCGCTCCCAGCTGCGCCAACGTCCCGTTCAACGAGTTTATATAATAACACACAAAATCTACAATGTCAAACGAATTAAACTCATATTAAATTTTGCCCCGGTATGTTTAAACCGCTACACCATAAGTGTCAATGTTGCAACACATGTATTGTTGTTAAATTCACCTAAAAATATATAAATTCATAATTTGTTACATACATACAATTTAGAACAATTGTATAAATACTATTTTTTGGCATAAATATTGCTTAATAGTTGTAAAATTATTTTGGAGAAAAAATGAAAATATTTGTATTTATTGCATTACTAATTTTACCTACAGGATTGTTTGCCAACCAGGTGCATAATCCAAGCTTTGAGTTTAAAATGTATGGTGAAAAAATCTTATCACTGAACAATAACAGTAAACATATAAACACAGGTTATTTTTTGAACAAGGAGTATTACAATACAAACAACGGGTTTTCCGTACCAGCAAATTACGCAGCGTATCCAGGGTTAAACACATCACTAAGTTATTTATACCCGGGAATGAATGCGCTTTGTTCACAAACAAAAGATTATGATGAAAAAGGATTTAACTCGTTGTTATTATCATATTCAAAAGGGGGTTACCCTGAAGATAAAAATAAAGCTGACGACAAAGGGCCGGAGGTTTCAAGTTCGATAAAAACAATTTTTTATCTTTGCGCGCTTGGCACTGTAGTAGGTATTATTTTTGTTATTGCCACTTACGCATATAAACCAGATTTAGCCGATGATGAAATCAATAGCTATGAAGAAGATCTTTCTACGACAAGATGGTTGTTTGGCGGAACAATAATTGGATTAAGCCTTCTTGGTTTAGCAATTTCAGGTTTAAGCTGGCAAAATGCCATCAAAGAATATGAAAAAAAGAAAAGAAAAAAGACTGCATTATTCGATAATAGCAATTTTACGGCAATTAACAACGTAAATAACAACGTGAAAAAAAATATTAATTTCAAATTGACTTTATTTAATTCAAGTTTTTAAGCAGAAATTATTAATATAGTTTAACAGGGATTTAAAATAACAGCTTTAATTCATATATTTAAAACGTGAACACTGACAGAGTATTTAAACAAAACAGCATTCCTATAAAAAAAGGCCCTGTTATTTACTGGATGCAGAGGGAACAACGGGTAAAAGATAACCCCTCACTAATCCACGCTTACAACTTATCCCTTGAACTTAAAACGAAATTATTCGTGGTATTTGTTTTGGTGGAAAATTTTTTGGACGCGCCTATTAGACATTATGATTTTATGCTAGAAGGGTTGAAAAGGGTAGAGCAGGAACTTGGTAAAATTAATATCCCTTTTTACATATTAATTGGAGACCCTATACAGGAGATCCCAAAGCTTATAAAAAAACAAAATGTTGGCGCATTGGTCAGCGATTTCAATCCGTTAAGAATAACCCTGAATTGGCAGAATAAAATAAAAGAAAAAATCAACTGCGCGTTCAGCATTGTTGATTCACATAACATTGTGCCATGCCTGATTGCATCGGACAAACAGGAATACGCGGCATTTACCATAAGAAAGAAGATAAATAAGCTGTTGCCGGTATTTCTACATGAGGATTTTCCGGCATTGGAAAGACACCCTTTTAACGGGGAAACAAGTGTTATTGATTGGAATAACGTTTATAATGCTTTACAGTGTGAGAAAAATGTGCCTGAAATTAAGCGCATAAAATCCGGCGAAGATTATGCTGTGCATGTATTGGATGATTTTATAAAATACCGCTTAGACAAATACAACGAATACAGCAATGATCCTAATATCAACGCTTTAAGCGGGTTGTCACCTTATTTGCGTT
>CALGPD010000225.1 GCA_937960625.1 uncultured Spirochaetia bacterium
ATGCTGTAGGTTTGACCTAAGCCATAAGTGTCTGTGGTTCATTAGAAAATCAATACCGTGTTCTTTAGGCGTTATAGGATATTCATGTGAAATACTTATAACTTTAAAGTTTGTTACTCCGATTTCATATCCAATCGGGCTTCTTTTATCTTCTTTAACAATCCCCGTAACTTCTAAACTGGATTCCTGTGTTAAATCTTTGACACTGTCAAATAACTCCGCGGAAACATCGCCTTTGAATATAACGCATTGAATAGTGTTTGTTCCGTCTCTTACCTGTAAAAAGTGTAATTTTCCTGAAGAACGTTTATTATATAACCATCCTTTAATATTAACTTCCCGGCCTGTATATTCACCGATATTTTCAATGTATATTCTTTTCATGTTTAGGTAACCAATTTCAGTTTTTATAATACTATCATAATCGGAAAAAATGTAAAGTGAAAATAAGCACGATTCTAAAAAACATTATAAAAATAAAACCATATTATGTTAACTTTCAGCAATAATAACGTGAGAATTTTTTGTTTTAAACTTGAAACCCGGATATTTTGTTTCAAACCCAAGCAAATAGTTAAAAGTATGAAATAGAAAATTAAATATATGAAGAGAGAATTTAAAATAAAACCAGGGCATATTATTTTTAATAATCATATAAATTAACGAGTATAAACATAAAACAATCCAAAAAGGTACTAGAAGCAAAATAATTATTAATTGAGGAATGCATAATATAAACGTAATTCCCAAAATCCTAAAAAAAGCATTTAACCTGTTTGCATATATTCCGCCAATTTCAATTCTTACAGAAAAATCATTGTCTTCCTGCATAAAAAACGGTGCTAGTCCTGAGCCGATATTCATAATTCCAGCAAAAGTATAATAAAAATTTTTAATTATATTTATATAATATCCGGCTAAATTATTAGACACTTTACCTGTGAAAAGTATTTCAAGGTTGAAAGCAAGGAATAAGATAATCAAACCCGGTGTTAATAATAGGAATATTATTAAATGAATAAGGTGAACTCCTGCTGTTAATGCCAGAGTCAATTTATTTAAAGTGAATAAAAACAAGGCAATTGCAGAAATTTGTATAATTATAAAATTTCTGTTTATTTTAAATTCATTTACGGATTTAAGCGTTATTGTATTCATTATTCGTTTTCAATGACAATATCATCATTCTCAATAGAAACATTTAACTCAGCATCCTCTACTATTCTGTTTTCAAGAATATAGCTTGAGAGTTTACGTATAACGAGTTTTTCAAAAGTTCTTTCAAGATTACGTGCGCCGAATTCCGGGCTGTAGCCTGTTTCTATTACTTTGTTGATAATGCTTTTATCAAAATTGATTTTAATTTTGTGTTCTTTAAACCGGTTTTTAACCTGTTTGACAATTTTTGTTTGAACAATTTTTTTGATTTGTTTCTCATCTAACTGATTAAACAAAATAATTTCATCAATCCGGTTTAAAAATTCTATGGGGAAACTATGTTTTTTATTTAATTCTTTTACTATATCATCAACACTTACACTTGATTCTTTCCCGTCAGAAAGGTCAAATCCCATGCCTCTTGATATTTCACGTACAGCATTAGATGTCATGATTATAGTTGTATCACTGAAATATACCGTTTTACCTTTAGCGTCTTTAATCCTGCCTTCATCAAAAATTTGAAGAAAAAGCTTCATAACATCGGAGTGACATTTTTCAAACTCATCAAGCAGCAATACGCTTGCCGGGTTTTCTTCTATATTTGCTGTTAAATAAGGAACATCATCATAGCCAACGTATCCCGGAGGGCTGCCTAAAATTTTGCTGACTGTGTGTGCCTCTGAAAATTCGTTCATGTCTAATCGTATTAGTTTTTTCAAAGACCCGTACAAGAATATACATAACTGTTTGGCAAGTTCCGTTTTACCAACTCCTGAAGGCCCGGTAAAGAAGAATACACCATCAGGCCTTTCCGGGCGTAAATCAAGCCGGCGTTTTGTCATTCTAACCAAATCACTTACACGGTGAATAGCATCTTCCTGCCCGATTATTTCTTTTTGAAGGTAATCTTCAAGTTTAAGTAGTCTTTCCGCGGATTCTACATCAGTATCGAGAAAATCTATTCCAACAGTCTCACCAACGATGTTTTTAATAACATCTTTTGATACTTCTTCACGGTTTTTTAAGGAACATCTTGAAGCTGTTTTTTCAAGAATATCAATAGCTTTATCAGGGAAATATCTTTTTTTTATGTGTTTTTCAGCAAGGTCAACTATTAACTTAAGGTTTTCTGAAGAAACTGCCAGGTTATAGTGTTTTTCAATTTTGGGCCGCAATGCTTTTAAAACGTCATAACTTGCATCCGGAGATAATTCATCGACTCTGACAGGGTAAAATCTTCTTTCCAAAGCTCCGTCTGCTTCAATATATTTGCGGTATTCATCAAATGTCGTTGCGCCGATACATGGGAATTCTCCTCTAGCTAACGCAGGTTTAAGCATTTGCGCAACGTCTAGATTTCCGCCTTCTACGCGCCCTGCTCCGAGAATTGTGTGTATTTCATCAATGAAAACGATAATATCAGAGTTATCATTTACTTCGTTAATAATATTTTTAAGCCGTTTTTCCAAATCCCCGCGGTATGATGTTCCGGCTAATAAAGTACCCATATTTAATTCAATAATAATTTTATCTTTAAATTTTTCCGGAACTTTTCCTTCATTAATTAATAACGCAATTCCTTCTACTATTGCGGTTTTACCTACACCGGGATAACCAACTAAAACCGGATTGTTTTTTATTCGTTTATTCAATATTTCCAATACACTTAAAATTTCTTTATCTCTGCAAACGGGCTTAATAAGTTTATTTTGAGCAGCCATTTTGTTAAGATTTCTTCCATATTTTTCAAAACTGATTTCTTTTAAGTGTTCTTTGTTTTTACTCTGGTCTTTAGTTTTATTTTCTTCTTTGGGCTGATAACTGTAATCGCCGCTCTCCATTTTTTCGTTAACATAATCCAGGCCGTCTATGGCATTTTGATAATTAGGGTCAATGTCTAAAGCTTGTTTATACCATTTTTTTGCTTCTTCCCATTGTTCCCTTCTTTCTGCGATTAAACCGATGTTGTAATATGGATAAACAGAAGACGGCATTACTTCAATTCCCTTGTTATAATACTCCAACGCTTTATCATAATCCCCCATATCATAATAACATATGCCTAAATTGTTATAAGCTAAACCATATCCGGGGTCAATTTCCAATGCTTTTTTATAATGGCTTATTGCGGCATCAACATCTTTTTCTTTTTCAGCAATCAATCCTAGGTTATAGTGAGGATAAACAAGTTCCTCATCAATATCTTTTGCCTTATTATACGCTTTTTTTGCTTTTGTATAATTATTCATGGCATAATAACATACACCGATACCGTTATATGCGTTCGCGTATTCTTCATCTATTGCTATTGCTTTTTCATACCAATCAACAGCTTCTTCATATTTTTTATAAGCTTCGCAAATAAGTCCCATATTGTAATATGCAAATTTAAAGTTTGGGTCTATCTCTATTGCTTTAAGATAGTGTTTTTCAGCTTCCTCATAATTACCGTTGTCATATTCTTTAATTCCAAGGTCATTGTGATAACTTGCGCTGTTATCATCTTCAGGATTACCGGTATGTGAAGCATCACGCCAATCTTTCATGTTGATTCTCCAATATTTATTTTAGTTAACAATATACTAATTTAATTTTTTTTTCAAGAATTAAAATCTAAATTTATTATGTAGGTGAAAATATTAATAATCTTATTCTCTTCTTTATGTAAACATGATTAAAATAATCAAAATTGTTATTTTTTATGCTTATTTTTTATTATTATTATTATATAGAGAATGGGTATGAAAAACAAAGAAGAATTAAAAATTATCCTGTGTAATCCACCCTTTTACAGATTTATCAATTTTCCTATTGTATATCAAAATTTAGGACTGGGTTATCTTGCGGCAAATTTAATTAATAACGGGTATAAAAACGTTAAAATCTATCAATTTGATGCTCCCGATACTATTGAAAGAGTTCAGGAAGATTTTCAAAAATATGACCCTGAATGGGGAACTGAATTCTATGAAAATTTTATTAATCCGGAGCATAAAATATGGCAGGGTATTAAGAAGGCATTAATAGAAGAAAGTCCTGATATTTTAGGAATTACAACAATGTCTCCTCAGGCAGAAGGCGCTAGAATTCTTTCCAAAATAATGAAAGAGATAAATCCTGAAACAAAGATTATTCAAGGCGGAATTCACGCATCACTATATTACAAAGAGGTGTTGGAAAAAAGCCCGGTTGATGTGTGTGCTTTGACTGAATTTGACCTCGCTGTAGCTCCACTTGTGGATTTACTTATTAAAGATAAAGATTTATCCGATTTTCCCGGTATTGCTTTCAGGGATAAAAACGGTGAAATAAAAACCGGCCCTCCAAGAACACCAATTCATGACCTTGATGAGATTCCCTATCCGGTTAGAGAACTGAATACAATCGGAAATAATCCTACAATTCCCGCTGTAATGCCCATGGTTTCTTCACGGGGATGTCCGTATAACTGTACTTTTTGTGCAAGGTTATCCATGTCCGGAAGAAAGGTTAGATTTAGGAGCGCTAAGAACGTTGTTGATGAAATGGAAATTTTATATCATAAATACGGCGCCCGGGTTTTTATTTTTGAGGATGATACTTTCACTATAAACAAAAAAAGACTTAGAGAAATTTTCAGGTTGATACGTGAGCGTAAACTTGATATTAGCTGGGAATGCCAGACCAAAGTAAATGTAGTAGAAGATGAATTAATTAAAGAAATGAAAGCCAACGGTTGTACAACAATATCAATCGGGGCAGAAAGCGGAAATCAGGATATTCTTAATTATTTAAACAAAAAGCAAACAGTTGAACAGATAAAAACCGCGTCTAAAATAATACAGGACAACGGAATAATTTTACGTCCGTTTTTTATGATTGGATACCCGGTTGAGACAGAACAATCTCTTGAAGATACTTTTACCTTGATAAAGGAACTTGATTCATACACTGCTCATGTTTACCCTATTATTCCAATGCCGGGCAGCAGGATTTATCAAGATGTTAAAAATCAGGGTAAAATCAGCGAAGAAAGATGGTTTTTCTATTTTTTCTGGAATGTTAATATTTATCAAAGAGATTTTTTAAGTTCTAAATACGTTTATGATAGATTTATTGAAATACGTAAATTTGTAGATAACCGAAGAAGAAACAGGCTGAAAAAATTATCAAGAAAGCCGTCATATATATTTAGAAAAATATTTGAAAATTTTCATTCTCCCCGCCAGCTTTTCTATTTATTTAAAAGGTTTATAAAATTACAGTTTAGAAAGCAGCGTTAAAGAGGTTTTTATGAGTAATAATATTGATAACAAAAATGAAGTAATGGAAACCGAAAAAAATCTCGGTACAAGTAAATCAAAGCTTGAGCAAAATTTAGACGAATATTTGCGTTTAAAAGATAAACTTCAATTTGACATGGAAGACTACAAAATTACACAAAAAGAGCGTGTGTTATTAGTTAACCCGCCTTTTTACCGGTTTATCGGCTTTTCTTATGAATATAACCCGATGGGCCTTGGATATATAGGCGCGTGTTTAAGGCGGGAAGGTTATAAAGCTGACATATCTAATTTTGATTTTCCTGAAAAAATTGACCCCCATGAGCCGGATATGCTACCTTTTTCAGAAGAATATGGAAAAGAATATAAACAAGAAATGGAAAATGAAAATCATCCTATTTGGAATGAGGTTAGAGATAAATTTAGAAAAGAAATGCCTGAAATAATTGGAATTTCATTAATGTCTCCGCAATTTGATCAGGCAATTCATACAGCTAAAATCGCTAAGCAAATTAATCCTGATTGTATAACCATTTTAGGCGGTGTACATCCAACAGTATTACCAAAGGAATGTATAGACAACGAATACGTTGACTTTGTATCCATTGGCGAAGGTGAGATGTATTTCGTTGATCTTGTTAAAGAAATAACTAAAATGAAATCCGGTGAAAAGTATGACTTTAGTACAGTGAAAAGCATTTGGTGGAAAAATGATAAAGGCGAAGTTGTTGCTAATCCACGTGGAGATTTTATTCAGAATTTAGACTTACTTCCCTACCCGATCCGTGATTATGAAAAGAAAAGTGAATATGAATTTATGGTATCAAGGGTCTCAGTTTTAACCGGACGGGGCTGCCCTTTTCAATGCCGGTTTTGTGCAAGAAAGCCAATGTGGGGTAATAAAGTTAGGCTGCGTTCTCCTGAATCTGTTGTTGATGAAATCGAATTTGTGTATAAAAAGTACGGCTGCCGGTTTGTAATGTTTGAAGATGATACTTTTACCATGAATTGGCCGAGAGTAAAGAAAACTCTCGAAATGATAAGAGAACGCGGGCTTAAAATTAAATACACTGTTCAAACACGGGTAACCCATGTAAGGGATGATTTATTAAAACTGTTAAAAGAAACGGGCTGTACTAATATTGCAATCGGTGTTGAATCCGGTAATCAGTGGATATTGGATAGAATTAAAAAAGACATAACGCTTGATGAAGTAAGAACTGCTGTTAGAAAGATTCAGGATAACGGCATGCTGGTATCATCCTTTTTCATAATGGGCTATCCATGGGAAACCAAAGAAATGATAAAGGATACGGAAAATTTTATTAAGGAACTCGGTTCGGATATAACACATCTTTACATGTTGATACCTCTTCCCGGCTCTGTTCTATATGATGAAGCAATTGTAGAGAAACGCCTTATACCGAAAGACTGGTTTTACTATTTCTTTCAGAACCCTAATGTTGTGAGGCATGATCATTTTGATAACGAATGGTTCTATCAAAGATACTGTGAAATGAAAACGTACATCCACACGCTGCGAAGGGATGTTCTTAAGAAAAAATCACGTAGTTTCAAATTTATTTTTAACAAAGTTAAAGATCATTTAAAATCTCCGCGCAGACTTTGGTACTTTGCTAAAAGGTTTATTAAAATCCAACTGGGCCTTGTTGAAAAATAATTTAAATGGCTTGTGATGAGTTTTTTGTTATATGTAAAAACATTTCAAATACTGGTTTTCTCGTTTTCCATAATCCAATTAAAACCGTAAAACTAACTGAAAAAGACAACGTAAAAGCTGTTTTTGCTGAACTGCAAAATCACGTTGATGATAACCTGTGGATATGCGGATACTTTTCATATGAAGCCGGGTATTATTTAATAAATAGTTTTAAAGATTTTAAATCAAGTGATATTCCTCTTGCCTATTTCGGAGTGTTTGAAAAACCAGAAGAATATGAAACGGTTTTTGATATCTGGAATGATGATGAAATTAGAAAAAAATTAATTAAGCAAAGTGCTTATAATATTACTGATATAAAAATTAAAGAAACGTATAATGATTATAAGGGCAAGATTAAAAAAATAAAAAACTATCTGGAAAAAGGTTATACATATCAGATAAATTACAGTTTAAAACTTGATTTTGATTTCACGGGCAATGCTTTTTACCTATTCATGGATTTACTAAAAAGACAGGATACTCCTTATATTTCTTATATTCACACTCCGGATTTTAACATTCTTAGTTTTTCGCCTGAGTTATTTTTTAAGATTAATCAAAACGAGATTATCACCCGTCCAATGAAAGGCACTATTGAAAGAGGCAGTACTCGGGTTGAGGATGATGTTAATTATAAAAAATTATTAGACAGCAAAAAAGATAAAGCTGAAAACGTGATGATTGTTGATCTTCTTAGAAATGATTTGGGCAGGATATGCGGGTTTTCAACGGTAAAAGTTGAAG
>CALGPD010000226.1 GCA_937960625.1 uncultured Spirochaetia bacterium
AAGAATATTAATTGGTTTTTCCATAAATTACCTAGTAATTGTGTAAATAAAATAAACATTATAGAATTACTTATATTTAACAATTCAATCCGACAATTTATATAATTTTTTGAAATATTTATTAAGCTATATTTATATATTAATTTTTTTATTATTCTAAGTTTTTCTTAAACCCAATAAACTGCATTGTTTTTGTTTTCATCAGTGCGGTTTTGGATTACTTTAGTTTTAATTCCATCTATTTGCGCGTTGTCTTCAGCAGATAAATCCTGAAATAATATATTCCAGTCAGGATGCTTATCGTTTTCTTTTAACGTGTTTCTGAACAGTAAAACACGTTTTTTAATTCCGTCAATTTCAATTTCTCCTGATAGAAAAAGTTTGTTGTCTTTTTTGCTCCGGTGCTGCCACATTGCGCCGACTTTCTTTAAATTATTCATTTTTCCTCCTTGCAGGATTTCCTTCCTTGTATTTATAATATACGGTGTATTGATACTAAATTTCACGACATAATATGTCGTTTTCATCATCAGATAATTGAATATTTTTTTTGGCTATTTTTATGCGTTTATTGTATTTATGATTAGTTTTTAAGTATGAATGAACTTGATTTACAATTAATATCAGCTTGCAGACAGGGTAGTGCCAGTTTGGTTAATCAGCTTATAAAAACCGGAGCTGATGTAAATTGTAAAAATATTAATAATGAAAGCCCGTTATTAATAACGTGTTTAAGCGGGCATTATGAAATTGTAAAAATCCTGATTGACAATAATGTTGATATAAATATGAATATTCCGCGCAGCAGTACTCTTGTGTCAGATACATGTAAAAACGGTAATTTGAATATTTTCAAATTGTTAGAACAAGCCGGAGCGGATATTAACCATAAACCGGAATACTTATTATCCAATATTCTAACAGCGGCTTTAAACTCAAATGAAAGTATTGTTTTATATTTACTCGATAATCATAATTACGATTTTAATATTTTAGAACAGGGCTATGAATTATTAACGTATTGCGCTGCGGGTGGTTTAATTAACGTTGTTGATATATTAATTAAGCGAGGTATTAAAATTGTTGATAAAAATAATACAAATTTAAATCCGGTTTATTCTGCTAGCCGGAACGGAAATCTTGAGATTGTAAAAAAAATGATTTCTCTTGGCGCTGATATAAAATTTAAAGATAATATTGGGAATAATATTTTACATGCAGCAGTTCAAAGCGGTAATCTGGATTTAATTAAATATTTAATAGAATTTGGTTTTGATATAAATTCTTTTAACTGTAACAGGCAAACGCCTTTGCATCTTGCCTGTTTGCAGGGATTAGCATATGTATGTGAATATTTACGATTTTTTAGAAAAAAAGAAGCTATATCAAATA
>CALGPD010000227.1 GCA_937960625.1 uncultured Spirochaetia bacterium
CTACTATACTTCCGGTATCCCCAAGCAGTTCAATCAGTTTATCTATAAATCTTTTCCTGGGGTCATTTTGGTCCGGATTGATAAAATAGTAGTGCTTTTCCTTGCTCTTATTGTTTTCCATGATATGAAGCGAGAATTGATAGGGGATTTGTTGAAAAGAGCTTGTATTATCATAAACCGGAATAATCATATTTGCGGTTGCTTCAAAATCCAGAAAATAAAGCGGGTATTTAAGCGTAGAAATAAATTCACTTATTTTGGTTTTATCAACGTGTTCCCTGCCGGATAACTCGCAATCGAACTGTATTTTTTGTTTTTCATTCAACGGAAAGTCCTCAGGAATATCTTTTAAATCGTATAAGTTCTTGTTTATTAATTCGTTGCCTATATCCCATCTGTCCGAACCGGTTAATAAAAATACGTTTCTATCAGGAAGTTTTTCCCAACATTTATCTTTTAATTGGCATATGTTATATGATAAGCATTTTGCGGCAAAACTAATTTCAGGAGGTTCTTTTTGATTAATTAGAGTTAATATTTCATCAATCTGTCGTTTGATTTTATTATAAATTTCATTAACCCGTTCGGTAATATTATTTTTAACGAGTAGCTCGTCAGCATTAATTTTACCGTTTTTGATGAATCTTTTATTGATTGTATAAACATAGGCATGTTTTATCAATATTCCCGCGCTTTCAAAAACGAATTTAGTAAATGCCATATCGTTGATGTAACGCCTTTTGACTTTTACGGATTTTCCTGAACATATTAAATCAAATTTACTGTTCCTGCTGCGTTTAATTAAATTGGCTTTGGCATATAATCCGTTAAAGGAAACAGCCGGATTATATATAATTGTCTGTGTTTTTGCAGCATTTAACGTTTCTTGTGTTAATAATTCAAGGTTTTCTTTGTTTTCAGTTTCATATCCAATTCCGTGGATTTGTTTGATATAGTTTGTTAAGTCAAATAGTTCTAATAAATAATCAGGAATGAAGAAGTTTTTTTCATCTTCCAGTATTAATTCAGGAGTATTAAATTTATGCCAAACGTATTTTTTGCAACGTTTAAAGTCTTTTATTGTTTGCTTTGTAATAGGGGCTATGAG